>JAFYIM010000472.1 GCA_017538635.1 bacterium | reverse complement strand
TAGGTGTCGGAGAAGGAGGGGTCGTCCATGACCGTGAGCAGCGGGCTGAAGATCTGTTTGCCTTGGTCTTCTTCCTTCAGGAAGCTCATGTCGTGCTTGAGGCTGCGGCCGTTGTAGCCGATCCAGCTGAAATAAGCCAAAAGGTTCGAGATGGCGTCTCTTCCGAAGACCACTTCGTATTCACCGAGAGGAACGCTCATGCGCTCTTTGTTTTTGTATTGCTCAAGAAGCAGGGCGAATTCTTCTCTGAGCTCCTCGGGGGCGAACTGGCTGAACCTGACAGCGGACTGGGAAGACTGGATCTCCCATTTCTCTTTGTCGTTCGTTATGACGAGCTCCATGTTCGCGTCGGTCCCGGCGTGATAGAGAAGATTGTTGTTAAGCGTGTTGGCCCAGGCTTCGTAGATGGCGCCGCTAGATACCATGCCGGCAAGGGAAAGGCCGTCTCCTAAAAGGTCGTCCGTAGCCTGGCCTACGAGATCGAGGGCATCGGCCGTCGTCATATTCTCGATGCGCTGGTCGAAATTAGAATCGTCGGGTAGTCTTTCCGGAAGGATGGGGATCTTGCGCTCAAAGCTTACCGGAACGGCGAATTTGGCTATCTCGGCGGCCCTTAGGAGCGCGATCTTCATTCCGTCGATGTCTTTGGGAGAAGTCGTGGTGGAAAAGGAGCCCTTGGCGCGGCCTAAAGTGACGTCCACGTCCAAGGAAAAAGTGTCCTCGTTGGTGTTCAGTGAGACGCCGGAATTGGCGAAGCGGACAAGCTTGGAAACGCCGCGGTGGAAGGTGAATTCCGCCGCAATGTTGCGTTCGCGGGCGAAATTGCGGAGTTCATTGGCTGCTGCAGCGAAAGTTTCTTTCATATCACATATCTCCTTATAGACCGATTTGAACGTTGTCGAAGCGGCAGACGGGTACAAGGTGTCCGAGCCTCATGACCTGGCTGGGAAGGCCCTTTCCGCAGTTCGCGACCTGGACAAGCTCGCAGGTCGAGGCGTTGCCGACGGCGGACATCGAGCGCCAGAAGGGTAATGTCGGGCTTGAGTAAGTGGGATTGCGGACGATGCCCTTTATGGCGCCGTCCTCCACGAGCCAGCCGATCTCGCAGGCGAAGTGGAACTGCTCTCGGTTGGAGCCGATGGACCAGGAGCGGTCGCCGTCCATGATTATGCCTTTCTTGGTGGACTTAACGATATCCTCAAGCGTTCCGTCCGTGCCGGGCAGAATGTTGATGTTCGTCATGCGCTCGATAGGAGCCCTGGTAAAGTCCGTGGCGCGGTTGGAGGCGCCGGACTTTTCGAAGATGATCATGCCGGCTTTCTCGTTGGCCTCTGTGATTGTCTGACGGGAAGTCAAGGCGCTCTGGAGAATGCCGTTCTTTATCAGCGTGACGTTCTGACAGGGGACGCCGTCGTCGTCGAAGCCGAAAGATCCCGGGGAGTTGGGAAGCGTGGCGTCGGCCGCCACGTTCATCTTGTCCGAACCGTAGCGCAAAGTTCCGAAGTCCTCCAGCCTGACGAAGGAGCCGCCGGCGAAGGAGAGCTCGTAGCCCAAGATGCGGTCGAGTTCCAGGGCGTGGCCTACGACTTCGTGAGTCTGCAGGAACATGATGCCGGGCTTAAGGATGACGGAGCGGACGTCTTTCGGGCAAACGGGAGCGGAGAGAACGGACTCCAGTTCATTGACGATCCTTTCCGCATGATTCAGGAAGCATTTGGGATCCTGCAGGAGTTCCCAGCCTCTGGTGCCTCTGGGGTCGAGGGTAAGATTGTAGGTGCGTTCCTGGCTCAAGCCGTCAACGTCGAGGCCGACCACGCGCATGCCGGCGAAGATATCGACGATGTCGCGGACGCCGTAGGAGCCTTCGGTGTCAAGAAAGTGGATCTGGCGGTGCTCGGATTCATAGCTCAAAAAGCGCTGCTTGACGAAGTCTTTCTGAAGCTTGGCGTCCACGCTTTTGAAGAACTCGATCTTTTCAGAGAGGGGAATGTCGAAAGGATCGACCTTGCAGGGGGATTTGAAGCGCACGTTATTGAGCACGTCCCTGGGGGCGAGGCGGATCGGACGTTCAAGGCATTTGGCGGCTTCCTTGGCGGATCTCAGGGCCCTTTGGAAAGTACCGTCCAGGTCGTTTAGGGAGGAGGCGGAGGCGAAGCCCCAGGCGCCGTCCGCAAGGACTCTGACGCCGATTCCGAACTTGGAGTTTTGCTCGCAGCCTCTCAGTTCGCCTTGCAAAAAGAAAAGCGATTCCGATTCGTCGTAATCATGGAACCTGACGTCGGCGTATTCGGCGCCGGCGGCTTTCAAGCGCGCGATTGAATCGCGCAGAAGGGGAAGGTAAACGCTATTCATAGATCCTTAAGATGTAAGTTTAATAATCTACTTTATTTTACTAATCCGGCAGCTTTTTGTCAAAGCGGGAACAGTTTAAAAACACGCCGGTTGGTTTTGCTATAATTCTCCCCATGAGAGTTGATCTAGGAGGACTTAATTCCCGCCAGAGAGAGGCGGCGGAGACTATAGAGGGGCCGGTTCTGGTGCTTTCCGGGGCCGGAACAGGCAAGACCCGCACCATCACTTACAGAATAGCCAACATGCTCAGCCACGGCATCGCTCCCGGAAACATCCTGGCCGTGACTTTCACGAACAAGGCCGCTCATGAAATGGCCGAAAGAATAAGAGGCCTGGCGGGGGAGGCGGCCAAAGAGATGCAGATCTCGACTTTCCACAGCCTGGGCCTCAAGATCATCAGGGAAAATACGGAATATTTCGAACTTCCTTCCGCATTCACCATTTACGACACGGCCGACCAGGTGGCGGTCGCAAGGAAAGGCTTGAGGGAGCTGAAAGTACCCAACAAGAAGTTCGATCCCGATAAGATCCTCTGGCAGATGAACAATGCCAGAACGGTCGATTACGGCAAAATTGCTCCGGTATGCGAGGACCCAGAGGACGCCTGGGCGATCCAGCACCTGTGGCCCTATTACCGCGAGACGCTGAAAAAATGCGGGGCGGTCGATTTCGAGGATCTGCTTTTCCTGCCCCTGCAGCTTTTCAAAGCCAAAAAAGACATCCTTGCGAAATATCAGGAACGCTTTCAATACGCGCTGGTGGACGAATACCAGGACACCAATGAAGCTCAGTTCGAGATCATGCGTCTCTTGACCATGAAGAGCCGCAACCTTTGTGCGGTCGGCGACGACGACCAATCCATTTACGGCTGGCGCGGCGCGGTCATCAAAAACATCCTTGATTTCGAGAAGAATTACAAGGAAGCCAAAGTCATAAGGCTGGAGGAGAATTACCGCTCCACCCAGACGATCCTGGACGCCGCCAACTGCGTGATTAAGAACAACAAGTTCCGCAAGTCGAAAAAACTCTTCACCGCCAACGGCCGCGGTGAGAAAGTCAAGCTTTTCTGCGCCGAGAACGAGGAGTCGGAGTGCGCAAGATTGACGGAACTGATAGCTGACCTCCATGCGAAGAAAGTTCCCTACGGCGACATTGCGATCCTAATGCGCACCAACACGCAGTCTATGCGCTACGAGGAGGCTCTGCGCAGGGCGAGGATACCGTACGTCCTTAAGGGCAATTTAAGTTTCCTGGACCGCAAGGAAATGCGGGACTTTTTAGGCTACCTTAAGCTGATGGTCAACACGCTCGACGAAGAGGCGATCATGCGCATCATCAACATTCCGAAGAGGAAGATCGGCGCGACCAGTTTGAAAAAACTTTCCGATTTTGCCGGCAGCAACAACTGGGACCTCTACACGGCGCTTGGCCATATCGAGGAATGCAAGGAAATAAAGGGCCAGGCGAAGGAAGCGATGAAATCAGTCCACGATCTTGTCGAACGCTACCGCGGCCTTGTCAGGCCGGGAAACTACGCGCGTTTCGTGAGGGATCTCTGGGAGGATCTGAACTACGAGCAGGAGATCAGCGAACTGGATACGGCGGACAGGGAGGAGCGTTTGGGGAACGTCAGCCAGCTAATTGAAAGCATCAGTTATTTCGAAAGGGAAAATCCCAATTCGGGACTTGACGACTATCTCCAGCAGCTGCATCTGCAGGAAGAGGACGAAGAGGAAGACGACGACAAGGATATGTTGGACAAGAACAAGGTCAAGATGATGACCATCCATTCCAGCAAAGGTCTGGAGTTCCCTTACGTCTTTATTGTCGGCGTCAACGACGGGATACTCCCTCATGAACGTTCCGTCAACGAGGGCAGCTTGGAAGAGGAGCGCCGGCTCTTCTACGTCGCCGTTACCAGGGCGAAGAAAGACTTATATTTGCTTTACCCCGCCGAGAGGACCAGATACGGCGTAACGGAAGCCTGCGAGAAGTCGCGCTTCATAGAAGAGATCGAACCTGAGCTTCTTGAGACTTACGACGAAACGGTTCCCAGCGAAGTTACGGACGACGAAGAGGACGAGATCTTCGCAAAATTGAAAGGCATGTTTGATAAGAAATAGCCCTTTTATCGGCAGAGACTGAGCAGCGCTTCGCTCAGGATGGCGGTCGTGTTCCTGGAGGAGAAGAAGGAACTCTCTTCTTCCGTATAGCGGTAGGCTTTCATTTCAGGGTCTTGTTCCCAGGCCTTTGCGAGCGTTTCAAGTTTTTCCGCAATGTCGTTAACGTCAGACTGCTCGGCGGTCAGGCCGTGAAGTTTTTCAACGTATTTCCAGGTGGGGCTGCCCTTGTCGGAAACGGCCAGGATAGGTTTGCCGGAACCCACATAGTCCGGAAGTTTTGAAAGCAGGGAATTTTTGACGACGTCGATGGAAAAGAGCGCATTTGCTTTTTTCATCCAGCCTAGGCTTTCGAGATAGTGCACCCTGGGTATGAACTCTAGGTTTTCTTCCAGATTTAACTTTTTAACTTCGTCCTGGTATTTTTGCGGTTCCAAACCCACGAAGTGGGCAATGATCTGGGAGCGGAATCTCGGTTCCTTGTCCAAAAAGATCTTGAGGGCCTGGAAAAAATTGAGGGGATTGTGCTTACCGTAGAAGCAGCCGACGTGGACAAGGTGAAGTTTGTCAGTGAAAGGTTCGACTTCAGGATAAAGTGCTTTGTCAAAGCAGTGGGGGACAGTTAGCCCTTTTCTCTGAACTTCGGGAGAGTATTTTCCCAAGACGAGTTTCTGAGTCGCTTCCGTCGTGAAGCAAAGCTTGTCAGCCAATTCCACTACAGAACGTTCCTGCGCGCGGTTCACAGCGGAAATGGGCCAGACCTTCTTAACGTAGGGGTTGTCGACCCAAGGGTCGCTGAAATGAGCCAGCCAGGGGAGACCTGAAAATTTCTTTACTTCTTTTGCCAAGAGATGGCTGGACCACTTAAGCCCGAAGGAAGCCATGCAGTCGAAGCTTTCTTTTTCCAAGAGTTTTTTCAGGGCTCTTTTTCCGGTCCAGCGCCATGCGTATTTGTCGTCCGGCATGCCGATCGACAAACTGGCGGTAGCGTTCGCCAAAAACCAGTTCTCCAGGGTATAGCCTGTGATTATTTGCACTTTTTTGCTGAGCTTTTCTGTCAGATCGAAATCAAGCGGTTCCTGCAGGAGCGTGGTGTCGGCCGTATAGACTGTAAGCTTCCAGCCGTCTTCGGCTAGGGCGTTGGCGGTCTTAAGGAGCTGCAAGGACCTCGCCAGAAGCTGGGGCGGAAAAATGAAGGAGACTATCAAAAGCCTTTTATTCGGCATTTTTCTTAGGCAGGAAGCAAAGCGCTAAGGTTAAGATGGAAAACAAAGGCAAAAAGAT
>JAFYIM010000471.1 GCA_017538635.1 bacterium | reverse complement strand
GGGCGTTATCCTGGTGATGGTCTGTTTCATTCTCTTCTTTCTCATCACCCTGACCACGGCCTACGTATATTCTATCCAGACGGAGATGCGCCTGGCCAGGAACTACGTTGACGACGTCAAAGCCTATTACCTGGCCAAGGCCGGGATCTACCGCTGCATCGCGGAAATGCGCAGGGAATCCATGTCGGGGAAGCTGGCGCCCAGGGCCGACCTTCCGGAAGACGCCGAGACTTTGAAGCGTTTCGAGGAGATCTTCCTCTGCTATCCCCTGGGCGACGGCAATTTCACTGTCAAGTACCAGGATGAGTTCGGCCAGAAAGGCCTGGGGCCGATGGACGAGGCGAGCCTCATCAACATCTCCGCCTGGGCTGAGCAGAAGAGCTACGAATCCTTAAAAAGACTTTTCAGGATCGCTTTGGTCGATGACGACACCATAGACAGGCTGACCGACTGCCTCATCGACTACGTTGACTCCGACGATTTTCCGGAGCTTTCCGGCGCCGAAAAAACCGACTACGAGAAGATGGATCCGCCCAGGAATATTCCCAACGCGCCCATGCAGGACGTTAACGAGTTCCTGACGGTCATGGACATGGTCAATTACCTTAGCCCCGGCTCGGTGGACGAGACGCTCTGGTACGGAACGCCCGGCTTTGAGACCAACCAGTGGATGAGGGAGATCTGGGAGAATTACATGGACGAAGTGAATCCTGCCGAGCCTCCCGAGTGCCATCCCGGCATCAAGAAATTCGTGACTGTCAATTCCAGAGTGGCCCAGGTGAACTACAACACGGCTTCCCCGGACGTTTTGCGCATAGTGGAACCGGATTCCTGGGAGAACCTTGTCGAACAGAGAAGAACAGAAAAGCTTTCCGGCTCGACAGGAGCGATGCGTATCCGTTCCTACGGCCGCTGCAACAACTATTCCAGAATGGTGGAATGGCTTGTTGCGCCGGGCTCCGATTATCCCACCATACTGAAGTGTTATGAAGAATAGTACGGCGGGTTTTACTCTTATCGAGCTGATCATTGTCATCGTGGTCATAGGCATACTGGCCTCGATGGCTTCGCCTAACATCGCGAAGCTGTTCGTCACCGCCCAGGTCAGGCAGGAGGCGCAGATGCTGACCATCACAATAAAGAACCTCCAGGGGCACGCGGCGCTGCAGAAAGCGCCCTACAACCTTACCTTTGACTTTGAGAACCAATCCTACCGCTCCTCAAAAGGAGCGTCCAAATACAACGACTTTCCCTTAAGCGTCGACGACCTTGTCGGCAAGGATTCGGACGATCTTCGCTTCGACTCCGCCATCGACGTCGATACCGAGACAGAGCATCCGGACTATTACGAAAACGAATACGCCGCGGTCACCAATCTGAGAACGAGCATCCCGATGTACCAGACAAGCCGCAAACTGCCTCCCAGCGTCAAACTCGAATTTATCCGCGACCAGTATGATGAGGAATACGACGAGGATCCCTATACGATCAATTTCGACGCCAGGGGCAACGTGGAACCCGTCCTTATAGTTTTGTCGGCTACCCAGAAAGAGGATCTCAAATACATAATCGACGTGACCTACACCGGCCAGGTCTCCTTCAGGAGGGCGACGGAAGATGAAGATTAAGCGCGGCTTCACTTTGCTGGAAGTGATGGCGGCCATCGTCATCCTTTCCATCGGCGCGTCGGCGGCCTTCAAGCTCATCGGCTCAAGCACCAGGGCCATCAGGAGGGCGGAGGCCGTGACGATCCAGGCCAATCTTGCCCGCAAGGTGATGGCGGACATCGAGACGCTCTACTGGCAGAAGAAGGCCGACGACATCGTTACGGACGGCGATTTCGGCAGCGATTTTCCGGATTATACGTTCCACGTCGAGATCGTTGAGGAAGTAAAAGATGACGTTGACGGCAGCCTTACTGAAGTTACCAATTCCGATCTGAGGGAAGTGACTGTCACGGTCTTTTGGAACGCCGTCGATCCGCCCACGGAATTCACTTTGACAACTTTCTTCGTTGATTTCGGCAACAAAAATCTCTAACTATGGCAGTGCAATATTTAGATTCCAGGGAAGAATTGATCAAAACGATCAAGGAATGCGCCAAGGACGACGTTCTTATAGTCGTCTTCGATTCTTCGCGTTCCCAAAAATGCAAAGAAAATCTCGATGCGCTGGAAAAATTAGAAACCAAAAGCCCGGCGCTTAAGATCGTTTTCCTCGACATAGAAAAACAGGCGAACGCCGTCCTTGCTTCGCAAATGCGCCTCAGGACCGTTCCCACGATGCTCGTCTTCAAAGGCGGGGAGACCGTCGATCAGGCTGAGGGACTTCTGGACGAAGATTCGCTCGACAAACTAATTTCGCCTTACCTTCCTCCTAAGCCGGCCGAGGAAACCCTAAAAGAGGAATTCGACCAAGCCATGAATGAAGGGCAGTATCAAAGGGCCCTGGCTCTTATTCCGATCCTCAGGGAAGAGAAGAAAAACGACCGCGCTCTCTGGCTTGCTCACATAAAGCTTCTTTGGATCACAAAAGACCTCGCAATGGCGAAAGAGATCTGCGAAGGAATGGACGATCCTGCTCTCCTTAATGAAAAGGAGAACATAAAACTCCTCCTAAACGAACTGCTTGATGAAAGCGTCTCCCCAAACCGAAGCTGGGAAGAGATCAAAGTAAAACTCAAGGATTACCGCTGCGAAGAAGCTGTGGAAGATCTTCTTTCCTTCATCGCCAAAGACCGCAAATTCGGAGACGACCTGGCGAGGAAAGTATTGTTGGCAGTTTTCTCGCTAGCGGGGGACTTCGGCGCCAGGGGACGGCTGGCCAATCTTCTCTTTATCTAGTCTCTTCCCGAAAAGTGTATTAGCGCCGCGCCGCTTATCAAAAAGAAAGTCGGCAGGTTCAAAAGCAGTATGATCTCTATTGGGAGCGTTTCGCCCAAATTCTGGTTTATCATGAAGGCAAGGAACGCGACCAAAACCAACAGCGCCGCAGCTCCCGACCACCAGAGGCTCTTCCAGCTGCAAAGATAGCATATCGACAGCAGTATCGGTATCAGGCAGAGCGCGACTGTATCGTTGAAGCTCTGCTGGCTTATGTGAACGATTTGCTGGAAAAACAGGAAAACCATCAATAGGACCGCCAGCGTCGCCAGAAGGCGGGCGGAGAAAGCGTAGGCTCTCAGATACCACTTGGCACCCGAAGAGCTGTTTCTGGACGTTCTAAGGCTTTTTCTGGGCATTTTAGCGGGATGGTGTGAATTTTATGGCCTGCAAAGAGCGGCCCAGGAAGCGCGAACCGGTCTCGGAGAACTTGGCGGCGCCGTCGGTTACGAAGAAAGTCTCGCTTCCGGCTCCGGAACCCCTTAGCAATTCTTTTCCTTTGAGTATGCTTTCAAGTTCCGCCGCACAGGCGGAGGCGGAATCCACCAGTTTCACTTCCGGCCCAAGGAAATCGCCGATAACGTCGGCTAGCAGAGGATAGTGCGTGCATCCCAAGACAAGTGTGTCGATCCCGGCCATCTTCAGCGGCGTCAGGTATTCCTTCACGACCATCTTAGTCGCCTCTCTGTCCAGCCAGCCTTCCTCCACCAGGGGAACGAAGAGGGGACAGGGATGCGCGTAGATCGCGCATTCTGGATTCATTTTCCTAAGGACGTTGGGATAAGCCTCGGAGGCTATAGTAGCGGATGTTCCGATCACGCCGATCTTGTGATTTTTGGAAACTTCCAAAGCAGCCCTCGCTCCGGCTTCTATCACGCCCAGCATCGGAACCGGCGCCGTTATTTCAGGCAGCGCCAAAGCGGTCGCGGTGTTGCAGGCGATGACGATGCACTTCACGTCATGGTCCAAAAAGAAACGAACCGCATCAGAAGTAAATCCGACAATAGTTTCCTTGCTCTTTGATCCGTAGGGGACGTGCGCCGTGTCGCCGTAATAGATC
>JAFYIM010000470.1 GCA_017538635.1 bacterium | reverse complement strand
TATTACGGCGAGGTGGAGAAGACCAAAAAGCTCCTCAAGGAAGACCTCGGCAAAGCGCTTGGTTTCTTCGAGGATCTCATCATCTACGCCGTGAAGGCCCTTAAAGAAAAGAACGAAGCGAATCTGGCCGCCCTGGGCGTAAAGCTTGAAGTTCCCGCCAAACCCTTCCCTTCTTATTTCCTTGACGAAGCTAAGAAAAAAGCCGCGGGCGCTTCCGTGGAAAAAGTTTTGGGCGAAACTTGCGGCAGCCAGTTCTTCTGGATCAAGGGCATCCTGCGCGAGAACTACGACCTTGTTTATCCTTACCTCAAAGCCGACGGCAGCAAGCGCGATCCGGAGGACATCCCCTCCACCGACATCTACAACTACGACCTCTGCGCCCAGAGCGCGCTTCTGGAGGGCGGAATGGGCGGCGCCTTGGAAGTTTTGTCCGGCGCCGTCAGGGAATGGCTCTATGAGCCGATCATCGCGAGATTGATAGACAACAAGATCATTCCGGAAGAGCCTAAGTTTGACCGCAACGGCGAAATCACCAACATCGAGAAGCTGAGCGGGTATGCGCCCTTCCTTTCCGTAGCAAGCATGAAAGGACCTGACGGCGCTCCCCTCTTCCCTTCGACCTTCGGCGGCGGCATCGGCGTGGAAAGGCTTCTGTACGCACTTTTGAAGGGCCCGGTCATCAAAAAGATCGACGACGTGACGCTCTTCGGCAAGAACCCCGACTCCTACCCTGTTTATATTTTCTAAGCAAAAAAATGAAAGGACTTTACGATCAAAGTTTCGAGCACGACGCCTGCGGCGTGGGATTAGTCGTCGACCTTAACAACGCTTCCTCGCACGAGGTCATCGTTTCAGGTCTCAGCGTTCTCAAGAACCTTACCCACCGCGGCGCCACCGGCAACGATCCTCTGACCGGCGACGGCGCCGGGCTTTTGTTTCAGATCCCCGACGCCTTCTTCAGGAGAGTCGTCCCGAACCTCCCGCCCCTGGGGCAGTATGCTGTCGCCATGGTCTTCGAGCATGCGGACGAGACCGCGCTTATTGAAGAGACGCTTGCGGAGAACGGTTACCGCGTAGTCTGCTGGCGCGAAGTCCCCGTAAAGCCCGAAGCCATAGGCCAGGTGGCCAGGTCCGGAATGCCGGTGATAAGGCAGCTGTTCCTGACTTTCGATCCCGTAGGCGACGGCAGCGAACTGGAGAGAAAACTTTTCGTTTTGAGAAGAGTTTTGGAGAAGAAATGCAAAAGCACTTTCATATGCTCCCTTTCCTCCCGCACCATCGTTTACAAAGGGCTTTTCATCGCGACGCAGTTGGAGAGATTCTATCCCGACCTGACGGAAAAGGATCTGACCTCCGCTTTGGTATTGGTCCACCAGCGTTTCTCCACCAACACTTTCCCGAGCTGGGAACTGGCTCATCCTTTCCGCCTTCTGGCCCACAACGGAGAAATAAACACCATAAAAGGCAACCTGAACGCCATGCGTTCCCGTCTGCCTTCTCTGCATTCTCCCCTACTTAAAGACGACATGGAGAAGATCCTGCCGCTCTTTACGGAAGGCGCTTCGGACTCTTTCTGCCTTGACAACATTTTCGAGCTGCTTATCAATTCCGGCTTTGACCCGGCCCACGCCATTCTTATGCTCATGCCCCAGGCCTGGGGCGCGAAATACCACATGGGCCATGACATCAGAGCCTTCTACGAGTACCATTCCGCCCTGATGGAGCCCTGGGACGGCCCCTCCGCATTGGCTTTCACAGACGGCGTCATGGCAGGAGCGGCTCTCGACAGGAACGGCCTTAGGCCCGCCCGCTGGACATTGAGAAAAGACGGACTTTTCGTGCTGGCTTCCGAGACCGGAGTGCTTAACATCGCTCCCAAAGACGTAGCCCGCCGCGGACACTTGAACCCCGGCGCCATCATCTGCCTCGACCTCAATGAACACCGCATTCTG
>JAFYIM010000469.1 GCA_017538635.1 bacterium | reverse complement strand
TGGTGACATGGCGAAGATGACGAGGTTCGGAGTCTCCCTTGAGGAGGGACTCCTCAAGAAATTCGACGCGAAGATAGAAGCGATAGGCTACCGCAACCGCTCCGCCGCTTTGAGGGATCTCGTCCGCCACTTTCTGAAGGAAGGGGCCGAACTGAACAGCAAAGGCGAGATCTTCGCCGTCGTCATGATCGTCATGAAGATCTCCGGTGAGGAGATGAAGGCTTTTTCCGAACTGAAGCGTTCCCTGGGGCCGCTTGTAAAAAGTTCCCAGGTCCAGTTCGGGAACAAGGATTATTTCCTGGACGTTTGCGTCCTGTCCGGAGAGCAGCCTGAGCTTAAGGAAGCCGCCGAGCGTTTGATGGGATCGAAGGGAATACTTTCCAGCAGCGTCCAGTATTACGACATGCTGCCGCCCTGCCATTCTTAAAGCGGCAGGATCTTTTCTTTCGGCTTTTTGGCCTCGGTCTTAACGATGTTGGTGACGACTACGGCTTTTATTTGGGTGCGCAGCCCGTGGCAGATGTCGAGCTTTTCGCCGTTCGCTGTCAAAAGCTTGTTTGTGATGACGCACGGGATGTTGTTTGTGACGACCATCGGCGCGATGTTGGTCACGGCTACCATGGGCGGCGGTTTCACATAGTGCTTTTTCACGAAGTCTTTCATGCAGTCGGGATCGAAGGTCGTAGTTCCGAAGATGCTGTTTTTCTGGGCTTTCTGGAGCAGGAAAAGATTTCTGGTGCCGTTCAGCCTGTTTTGTGAAATGGAAGTGGGAAGATACGTCGCTTTGTCGAAAGTTAACCTTACGGAAAGGAAGAGGTCCCTGGCCAGGGCGCTCTCGGGAGTGAGGTCAAGCGCTATTTCCTTGACATTCTCTTCGGCGATAGTTATGCTGTAATTCTCCAACAGGTATTTTATCGTCATGAAGCCCGCGAAGACGACTTCCATCTTGTTGTTGTTTACGACAAGCGTCTTGTAGCTCTTCTTGCCCTGCTCCATAGTGAAGAGCTGGGCGCCGTCCAGAATGGTGACGGCGGCTTTGGGAGCGTAGTATTCGAAGCGCATCCTGAAGTAAAGCCTTTCCTCATCCGCTTCCTCCTTGTTGTAGCGCTCCCTTTCGAGATAAAAGCGCCCGTAAGTTTCGTCGCCAGGCTGGTCGTACTTGTCATACTCGCACTGCTTGAAGTAAGCGCAGTAAGTGCGGGTGTGCCTCGCGGAATAATCGATGGCGGCAATGACTTCGTCAAGGTGCTTTTTCGCCTCGTCCGTTTCCTTTTCGCCGGACGCCCCCGTTAGGAAAACGAAGGCGAGGGGAAGCCAAAAGAACCTACTTAGCCTTTTTAAAATACGAGGCATCGAAGTAATTGGTGGGAAGGCTGACGTTAAAGGCGGGGGAGGAGAAGAAGAGCGTAATGTCCTGACCGTTCAGTTTCACTTGGCGCAGCCTTTCCGGAAGCCCTGTCTTTTTGGAAAAATCGACTTCCGCTTCGGAGAAGAATTCCTTGGCGAAAACGCTCTTGGGAGTAAGCTTGAAAGAGATTTTTTCGCCTTCAGTTTTGTTGAAAGCTATCTCGTAATGCTTCTTCAAAGCGGCCGGCGAGACGAAGGTGGAAAAGACCATGTCAGCTCTGTTTGGATCCCTGGAAGGGGAAATTTGCGGCTCGGTCATGTCGTCGGTATAAATTAGCACGCCGTTCGGAGCGAGGACGGTGACGGATTTTTCCGGCTCCGAGTAATCGAAGCGCAAAAAGCAGTTTGTCGCGCCGGCACTTACCTTGCGGCAAAAGCTCAGCTTGCCCTTGTGCTCGCTTTCGTCCATGAAAAGGGGATCCTTGTCGAGCTGCCTGAAGTCGGCGGTGAAACTCGCAAAGTTCTTGACTTTTTCCCCGAGCGAAGATAGCGCGGCGTCAACTTCGTTGGTGCTTTCCGCCTGAAGGGAAAGCGCGGCTAAAAAAAGAAACAAAAAGATTTTTTTCATAAGTTCGCTTTAAGCTTTTTGGCGTATTCCACCACTTCCGGCCTCTTTATTTTGAAATGTTCCACGACGGTCGGAAGATCTCTGTTCATTATTTGCTCAGGCTCGATCCCTTCCAGCCATTCGTAGGGAAGGTTGTCGAAGCCGATCTTGTCGGTCGAATGGGAGTCGGAGCTGATGATTATTGGAAGCTTGTATTCCGCGGCGACTCCTAAAAACTTCCGCCACTCCTTTTCCTGGAAATCGATCTTGCTTAGATTGAACTCCAAAACGGTGTTGGTGTCAAGGGCGACTTTGGCTATTTCCACATAATCCATGGGGTACCAGGGATTGACGGGATGGCTTATGACATCGACATGGGGGTTCTCCATCGCCTTGTACAAGCCTTTTTTTATGTCGCTCAGCAAAACGTTCCTCACCCAGCCGAAGGTGTGCGTTCCCACCAGCACGATGTCCAGCTGCGCTTTCACTTCGTCAGGCAAAGCCGTCCTGCCGTCGGTATCGATTAGATCGTCCTCCACGCCGTAGAGCATCATGACGGGAAGCTCTTTGGGGGCTATTTTGGGAAGATTCGCGAAATAGCCGATGTGCGGGCAGCGGGCGATACTTGGCCCGTGCTCGGTCACGGCGAAAGCCTGCAATCCCTTTTCGTAAGCGGCTTGCGCCATCTCCTCCCAGGAGCCGTCAGCATGGTCGCTGGCAATCGTGTGGGTGTGGAGGTCAGTTTTAGG
>JAFYIM010000468.1 GCA_017538635.1 bacterium | reverse complement strand
TGGAGCATCGACAACTGATGGCGAAGAGAGTCATAATCATAATCCTTGATTCCGTCGGCATAGGATACGCCCCGGACGCCAAAGCTTACGGCGATTCCGGAGCCTCCACGCTCGCCCATACCGCGCAAAGCGTAGGCGGACTTAAGATCCCAAATATGCAGAGAATGGGCTTGGGGAACATTGAGCCAAAAGAGATCTTGGGCTGCCCTCCCAACCTTGAACCGTTGGCATCATACGGGCGCATGACGGAAATAAACTGCGGGAAAGACACTACCACCGGGCACTGGGAGATGATCGGCTGCCGCATGGAATCTCCTTTCGCCACTTTCCCCAACGGTTTTCCGGAAGATTTTTTAAGGAAGTGGATGAAAGAGACAGGAGTCCCTGGCTACCTTTGCAACAGGCCGATAAGCGGAACTGTCGTCATAAAGGAGCTGGGGGAAGAACATTTGAAAACGGGCTTCCCAATCGTTTACACTTCGGCTGACTCCGTCTTCCAGATAGCCGCGCACGAAGAGCGCTTCGGCCTTGAAAGGCTTTACGAAGTCTGCCGCGTCACAAGAAGTTTGGTGGATGAACTGAATGTCGGAAGAGTGATAGCCCGGCCTTTCGTCGGAACAAAAGCTGACGATTTCACGCGTACGCCCAGAAGAAGGGACTACTCGATGGACCCCCCGTCTCCGAATCTTCTCACCCTGCTTTCCGAAAAGGGATTGCCTTTCTACGCCATCGGCAAGATCGAGGACATCTACGCGAAAGTGGGCGTGACAAAAGCAGTCCACACTGTTTCCAATGCCGACGGCATGAAGAAACTTATGGAAGCCATAAAGGAGCAGAAGAACGGATTGATCTTCGCGAACCTCGTTGATTTCGACATGCTCTACGGACACAGGCGCGATCCCGTTGGCTACGCGAAGTGTTTGGAGGAATTCGACGAGCTCCTTGGGTCGCTGCTCTTAAGCCTCGGAAGAGACGACTATCTCTTCATATCAGCCGACCACGGGCTGGATCCGACTTACAAAGGCACGGATCACACCAGGGAAAGGGTGCCGTTGCTTTTCTATTCGCCGAGTCTTGCCTCGAAAGACCTCGGCACCAGGGAAACTTTCGCCGACCTGGGCGCGACGGTCGCAGAGATTTTGGAACTTTCGCCGCTTGCTTTCGGAAGGAGCGTTCTGGTATGAAGACTCCCGTCGAAGTGATCGAAATAAAAAAACGCGGCGGAAACGTTGCGGCTCGTGACCTGGAAGCGTTCCTTACCGGCTACATGCAGGGAGCCGTTGCCGACTATCAGATGAGCGCATTCCTTATGGCCGCCTGCTTAAAGGGACTTTCCGAAGAGGAAGTGGTGACGCTTACAAGCTGCATCAAGGAAAGCGGAAACTGCCGGCCGAAAGAAAATTTCGGCAAGCCCGTCGTCGACAAGCATTCCACAGGCGGAGTGGGGGACAAGCCTACGATCGTGCTTCTTCCGCTTCTCGCTTCCATGGGCATTCTCGTTCCGACGCTGGCGGGCCGCGGGCTCGGACATACTGGCGGTACGGTGGACAAATTGGAAGCTATTCCCGGACTAAAGCAGCAGTACTCCTGGGCTGACGCGCAGAAACTTTTGGAAAAGAACGGCGCGGCCTTCCTAACCCAGAGCGACGACATAGCTAGACTGGACAAGAGGCTCTACGCCCTCCGGGACGTGACCGGCACGGTCGATTCCATAGGCCTTATCACTTCCAGCATCCTGGGGAAAAAGCTCTCCGAAGAACTGGACGGCCTTGTCCTGGACGTAAAGTACGGCAGCGGCGCTTTCATGACGACTTACGAGGACGCTAAAAGCCTGGCCGAGCTTCTTGTGAAAGTTTCGACGCTTATGGGAACGGTTGCGAAAGTTTTGCTGACCGACATGAACGAGCCTTTGGGAGAGTGGGCCGGCAACGGCGTGGAAGTAATGGAAGCCGTAAGAATGCTGAGGGGAGAAACGGTCGAGCCTCGCTTCTACGAAGTGACAATTAGCCTTGCCGAGGCAATGTATCAGCTAGCTTTCCCCGACGGCCGTGACGATCCGAGGAAAAAGCTGGAAGCTAAACTAAGAAGCGGCGAAGCTTATGAAAAGTTCCTTGCCATCATAACAGCTCAGGGCGTTAAGCCTGAAACTTTAGGAAAGCTTGACGAGATACTTGCCCCGCCGAAATTGGCCGGCGTATTGAGATCCGACTGTACAGGGTATGTCGCGGAAGTGAACGCCCACGCCCTGGGAACGCTCCTCATAAAGATGGGCGCCGGCAGGAAAGTCTTAAGCGACGGGATCGACCACAAGCCGGGCTTGAGATTTTTGAAAAAGAGAGGGGACAAGGCAGAGAAAGGCGAGGCGCTTTTGGAAGCTTACGCTTCAAAAGAGCTCGAACTTCCGCCTGTGTCCGGGATCTACACCATAACGGATGAGGAAGTGAAGCTTCCTCCCTATATCAACCGTCTGGAAAAATCATGATGCTAGAGTACGACAAAATAAGACAGATCTGCGCTTTTCTTGACGATAAGTGCAAAATTGGGCCGCAAACTGTAGTGGTCCTGGGTTC
>JAFYIM010000467.1 GCA_017538635.1 bacterium | reverse complement strand
CGCCAACGACGATTACACCTACGGCAAGATATTGCGCCACATCGCCGGAGAATTCGGCACGGTGACGGGACGTCCGAGAAGGACGGGCTGGTTCGACGCGGTGGCCTGCCGTCTGGCCGTGACGGTCAACGGGCCGGACATTATTCTCTCTAAGCTCGACATTCTTGACGTCATGCCGAAACTTAGGATCTGCACGGCTTATCGCTACACCGGTCCGGCCACCCGCTTCAACGGCAAGGCTCTCAACACGAATGACGAGCTGACGGAGTTCCCGACGGATGCCAGGATACTGAAGTACTGCGTTCCCGCCCGCTACGCCGAATTCAAGGGCTGGCAGGAAGACATAACGAACTGCACCTGCTACGAAGATCTGCCGGAACTGACCAAGGCTTATTTGAAGGGCCTGGAAAAAGAGACGGGCTGCACGATCAGGAAAGTCTCCGTAGGCGCCAGCAGGGAGAAAACTTTTTTCGTGAAGTAAAATGAAGCTTGCCAGCACGACAGATCTTCTCATTCCGGACGCGGACGACCTTGGGCTCGCGGTGCACAAAGCCTGCGAGAGAGGGCTTGAGGGAATGGCCATCTCCCTTACTCCGACTTCGCCTTTCCATATGGGGAACCTGAAGCCGGGAAGCAAACTGCCTTTCCTGCAGGACGCCAGGCACCACAAGCTTCACATTATGTGCCTTTACGGGTTAACGCTTTTCGGCAAAGAGCCGGAGGCGGAGAAAAGCTACCTGAAAAAGGCCATCTGCTTTTCCCACGCGGTCGGCTCGGAACTTGTTTCCTTAAGAGTCGGGATCAAGCCTGGCGAGGCGCCTTTGGAAGTCATAAAGGAGATCGTTGCGGACGGCGCTGATTTTGCGGAGGATCTTGACGTCTGCCTCGGCATCGAGCCGAGGAAGGATTCCGCCATCGACAGCGTGAGTTCGGCCTTGGATCTCATCGATTCCATAGACAGCACTCATTTGGGTTTCGTTTACGACCCGGCGCTGCACAGCTTCAGCGACGAGAAGATGCCCGTCAACGCGGCGGAAGTCATAAAGAGCTATCTTCTCATGATCGTTTTGTCCCCCAGCGACGAAAGGAACGTGGAGGAGACGCACAAGGCGCTCATGCTGCTGCACAAGGCGGGGTTCGAGGATTACGTTCTCCTGAACGCGGAAGGGCACGCCGCGCACCATATGAGCGAGGCGGTGGATGAATTCGCAGGCCTGAAAGCTTATCTTGCGGAGATAGGAAAGGAGGAGCGCTTCTCTTCATGCTGACGCTGATCATAGTGATGCTTCTGGTCTTGGGCGGTCTTTGGGCTTTCGGTCCCGGGATCTTGTGTTACTTTAAGATCACGCGCCAGGCTGGCAAGAAGAGTTTTTCCAGTCTGCCCGGCGATTTCGGCTACGCTTACAGCGACCTTAAGATCAAAGGCGAAAACGGCGTGGAATTGGCCTGCTGGTACATTCCTTCCAGATCTAAAAAGGGCGTGCTTATCGCGAGCCACAACCTGGGCGGCAACAAGAGCAGCGCCTTCACGTATCTCCGGCCTTACGTAGAGGAGGGCTACTCGCTTTTGATGTACGATTTCAGAGGGCACGGCGGCAGCGATAAGGCGGCCTGCACCCTGGGGTATCTGGAAACGAAAGATCTTTTGATAATCACGGACTACGTCAAGTCGCAGCTGGCGGAAGGCAGTCCCATTTTCTACTGGGGCTTTTCCCTGGGCGCGACGGTCTCGCTTTTGGCGGCCGCCAGGGGCGGCTGCGTGAAGGCGATCATCGCGCACAGTCCCTTCGTCAGCCTGGGACAGGTGCTAAGGCACTACGCCAAGGCTTTTTACCACGTGCCGAGCAGGACGAGCACTTTCATAACGCTGTATCTGATGAAGCGCTTCCAGGGCGTGCTGGCTGAGGAAGTGGACGTAGCCAGGGCGGCCAGGCATCTTGGCGACATGCCGATCCTTTTGATCGGCGGCGCCAGAGACCGCCAGGTCCCGGAGGAATGGCTGATGCGCTTGGCGGCGCTTCTGCCGAAAGCGGAGCTGCTCTTCGGCCCTTACGGGCACTGGGAGCTTCCCTTCACTGAAGTTTACAATGTGTCGTCGCGACCGGACATCGAGCGCGGCATCGCTTTTTTAAAGGAACATACATGTTGATGCGTTTGCAAAAATATCTTTCCGAACACGGGATCTGTTCCCGCCGCAGGGCGGAGGAGCACATCCTCGCCGGGAAGATCAGGGTCAACGGCGAGACTGTGAAAGTCTTGGGCACGAAAGTTGATCCCGACAAGGATCTAGTCGAGTACGACTCCGAAGTGGTGGAAACGCCGCAGAAGCTGCGTTACATCATTTTGAACAAGCCTTACGGCGTGGTGACAAGCTGCCTGCAGAAAGGGGAAACTACCGTAAAGGATCTCGTGGAATGCGAGGAGAGGCTATTCCCAGTAGGCCGGCTCGACAAGGATTCCACCGGCTTGGTCCTCATGACCAACGACGGAACGCTGGCCTACCGTCTGATGCACCCGAAATTCCTGCATGAAAAGGAATACGTGGTGGACACCGAGGAGCCTGTCACGGAAGGCATGCTGGAGAAACTGGCGCACGGCGTGAAACTGGAAGGCGTCCAGACGGCCCCCTGCAAAATAAAGAAGGTCGGGCCCAGGCGCTTCCGGATAGTTTTGAGGGAAGGCCGCAACCGCCAGATCCGCAAAATGGTCAAGAAAGTCGGGACGGAAGTTACGAAGCTCGACCGCATCAGGATCGAGAACGTCCGCTTAGGCTCGCTGCCGGTTGGCGCCTGGCGGGAACTTAATTTCGAAGAGGAATACGAACTCTTCCAGCGCGCCGGGCTCGTCCGCCACGCTGAGGCTCTGAAAGCCGCGAACCGCAAGAGCCCGAGGAAAGAGCCGCAGATCGTTTTGAGCGCTTTCGCGAAGATTGAAAAGCCCAAAGCGAAAGAGGAACCCAGGGAGGATTATTCCTCAGACATGTTCGAAGAGGGAGAGGAAAAAGTTTCCTTCTTCCCCGGAACGGAAGCGGAAGAAAAGAATTACCGCGGGGCTTTCGCGAACCGCAAAAAGAAAGGTGAGCGCCGCACCGTCAGAAAAGAAGAGCTGGAGTCCGAAATCGCCATCCTTCCCAAAAGAGAGGAAGGGGACGGGGAGAAGCGCTTCGAAAGGAAGCCAGGCTTCAAGCGTCCGGCCAGGGCCAGGAACGCCATGAAGGACAAAGCGTATCCGAAAAAGAAAGAGTACGGCGGCTACGAAGAGCGCTACGGCATGGGAAAACCGGCCAGGGATATCGGAGGCAGGAAAGGCAGCGGCGGCGGCAAAAGGTTCTCCCGTCCGGAGAAGAAAACATCCTTTGGCAAAGGCAGGGGCGGCCATCGCCCTGCTTCTTCCGGAAGATCAGGTTTCACAGGAAAAAAGAGAGGTAGATCATGAAAAGCCCTTATTTCCTCTATGAGCGCTACCCGGCGCTGGTCTGCTGCAAAGACGACATAGAAAAAGCCGCGCAGGCCTTAAGCGAAACTTTCAAAAACGGAGGTGTGATCTACTGCTGCGGCAACGGCGGCAGCGCCGCGGACTGCGAGCACATCGTCGGCGAACTGATGAAAGGCTTCCTCAAGAAACGGGCGTTGTCCGACGAAGAAAAGACGAGTCTTTCCGCCTACGGAGAGAAGGGCGATTATCTCGCCTGCAATCTCCAGGGCGCGATCCCGGCTGCCTCGCTGGTCAATTCCGTAGGTTTGGGCACGGCCTTTGCCAACGACGTGGCGCCGGAACTTGTTTTCGCTCAGCAGATCTACGGATTGGGAAAGGCTCATGACGCGCTTATCGCCATCTCTACTTCCGGCAATTCCAAGAACGTGATCTACGCGATCCTGGCCGCCAAGGCCAAAGGCGTGACTGTCATCGGCCTGACCGGGCAGGGCGGGGGAGAAATGGCTTCCCTTTGCGACATCGTCATAAAGGCGCCCTCAAATTCCAC
This sequence comes from bacterium, assembly GCA_017538635.1. Next base: position 1,397 of record JAFYIM010000467.1, on the reverse strand, counting down.
GCCGGAAATACAGGAATACCATCTGCCGATCTACCACTACCTTTGCCAATTTGTGGAAAAAGAAAATTTCGCGGAATAAAGCATGGGGACGCTTTCCTACAACCTTAAGATGCTCTGGCGCCTTTTCGGCAAACGCAATCCGGAGTTCCACCGTCAGGTCAACGAACTGGCGGAGTGGCGCGATCTGGATACGGAGACCAGGCATGTGGAGCAGATCTCGAAATTAGCCCACACTCTTACGGTCGCTAAGAAAAGCGTCTATTACCGCGACATGCTCTCGAATTTCAAGGCCAATCATAACGCTATCGATTTTCTGAAGACTCTGCCGTACCTGGAAAAGGAGGCCTTAAGGGCGCGCCCGGAACTTTTCCTGACCGGGGAGAAGATGACGGTGGCGGCCCACACCAGCGGAACGACGGGAACGCCCCTGCAATTGAGGCGCAGCCTCCGTTCCATCGCAAGGGAGGAGGCCGGCTTCTTTTCTTGGTACTGCCAGGCGGGCTGGCGCCCTGGCTGGCCGATGATCGTTTTGAGAGGCGATCTCGTCGTGCCGCAGGAGCGCGAGACGCCGCCTTTCGGCGTGCACGATTTCATCGGCCGCAGGTGGGTGCTGTCTTCTTACCACATGTCGGACGTTACGCTCCCCTGGTACATCGACACGATTCGCTCCTCCGGAAGCATTTTCATGAGCGCTTACCCGAGCTCGGCCTACATTCTGGCGGAATACATCTGGCGCAAAGGATTGCGGCCTTTCGGCATGAAGGCGGTCTTTTTGGCTTCCGAAACGGTGAACCAGGAGCAGATAGATCTCATCAGCGAATTCATAGGCCCGGTGCACGTCCAGTACGGCATGGCGGAAAGAGTGTGCTGGATGACGACCTGTCAGGCCGGCTGCTATCACGAGGACACGAGCTACGGCTTTACAGAATACGCTCCTCTTGGCGACGACCGCTACGAGATCGTGGCCACGAGCTTCATCAACGACGCCCAGCCGCTCATCCGCTACCAGACGGGAGATATCGCCATCGGCCCCTTCGGCTGGAAAGACCGCTGCGAATGCGGTGCCATGGGACCGGGCTGCCGCCAGATCATAGGTCGCGAGGACGATCTCTTCCATCTGCCGGACGGAAGAAAGATCGGCCGCCTTGACCACGTCTTCAAAGCGGTCCCGCACATCGTTGCGGCCCAGATCATCCAGCACGATCTTTATCACACCGAGATAGTGATCGTCCCGGACGTTCACTATGAACAATCTTACGAAAAGATCATACGCGCGAAATTCACGGAAAGGACTTCCGCCGACATAGCGTTACAGTTCACTTACCGCTCGTTTCTGCCCCGCACGGCCAGGGGAAAATTCCGGGCGGTGATCTCCAAAATAGCCAAGGAAAATCATG
>JAFYIM010000466.1 GCA_017538635.1 bacterium | reverse complement strand
TCAAAGAGGCCGCCATAGCCTTGTGGTCCCTGTGCGCGCCGCCAACCGGCTCTTCTATCACTTCGTCGGCGATGCCGAGCTTCTTCAGATCTTTGGCGGTGAGGCGCAGGGCGCTGGCCGCGTCAGAAGCGCGTTTGGCGTCGTGGAAAAGGATGGCCGCGCAGCCTTCCGGGGAAATGACGGAATAGTAGGAGTAGGAGAGCGCCAGGAGGCGGTTGCAAACGCCGATGCCGATGGCGCCGCCGCTGCCGCCTTCGCCGATCACGACGGAGACTATAGGAACGGAGAGATCCATCATGTCGCGGAGATTCTCAGCGATGGCTTCAGCCTGGCCGCGCTCCTCGGCGCCGATGCCGGGATAAGCGCCGGCCGTGTCGATCAAAGTGACTATAGGAAGGCCGAAACGGTCAGCCATTTCCATCAATCTCATGGCTTTGCGGTAGCCCTCGGGATGCGCCATGCCGAAATTGCGCTGGATGTTTTCCTTGGCGGAACGGCCTTTTTGCTGGCCAATAAGCATCATCTTTCTGCCGCCCATGGTCGCGAAACCGCCCACCATCGCCTCGTCGTCCTTGAAGCGCCTGTCGCCGTGCAGCTCCTGGAAATCTTCGCAGGATAACGCAACGTAATCCAGCGTGTAGGGGCGCTGGGGATGCCTGGCGATCTGGACGATCTCATAAGGCGTCAGCTTGGAATAGACTTCGGAGCAGAGCGCGTCTCTTTTTTTGATCAAGCCTTCGATCTCGGCGGAAGCGTCAACCTTGACTTCCTCAGAATAGCGCTTCAGCTCCTCGATATTCTTCTCAAGCTCGATTATCGGCTTTTCAAAATCGTAATAGAGCATGATCAGTCGTGGATGTGGACAACGGTGCCTTCTTTGACGAGGGAGTAGAGTTCCTCAACGTCTTCGTTTTTCATTCTCACGCAGCCGGCGCTACTGGCTTTGCCGACCGTGTCGGGCTCCCAGGTGCCGTGGATGCCGAAGCCCGGGGAGCTGATGGCCATCCAGCGGGTGCCCAGGGCGTTTTCGGGATCGCCGTAGGGGATGGGCTTACTATTGTCCTTGTACCAGATGGGTTCCTTCTGCTTCAAATTGATGATGAAGTCGCCCCTGGGCGTATTGTCGTTCTTGCCGGTGCCGACGGCATAGCTCTTGAAGAAATTGGTCTGTCCGTTCCAGATCCTGTAAAGCCGCATCTTGAACTCGGGGATCGAGACATCGATGAGATAATTAGAGAGGTCGATCCTTAACCTCTGATTGATCCTGATGCGGTCGGAATTCATCCTGTTGACGAAGAGGATGGAGTCGGAGGTCGTTTTGTATTTCCTGGCGATGACGTTCAAGACTTCGCCGGAATGGACAACGTGGTTCGTAATGAAATCGAGCCTTGCTTCGAAGAGTTCGGCCAGGTTGCGGTCGCCGATGTAGGCTTCCGCCTGCTTGGCTTCGGCGCTTTCCGGGAACGCGTCGATCAGGGCCTGGCGGGTGGAGTCGGCTTTCTTCTGGTCGCCCGTTGTGTTAGCGGCTTTCAGCTCTTCCACGAGGAAAGTTCTGGAAGCATCGTTCTTGGGATATTTTTCCAGGAAGGCTGCCTTCGCGGCTTCCTTGTCGCTTGCGAAAGCGATGAGCTCGTATTCCGCGCGGGCCTGGATCTCAGGATTGGAGTGGTTCTCAAGGACCTTTCTCCAGGTGTCCTCGTTGCTTTTGCCAAGCGCGGTCTCGCAGAGCGCCTGTTTGTAGAGGGCGTCGGCTTTGGAGGCCTGGTTCTTGTCATATTTGCGAACGGCCTTCTTGAAGACGGGCAGGGCGTCGCTGTAGCGCTTTTCCTGAAGCGCTTTTTCAGCTTCCGCCAATTTTTCCTCTATGGGTCTGCCGGTGGCCAAAAGGATGGCCACTGTTCCGGCGATGCCCAAAAGCACGACTATCAGAAAAACTTTTTTCATTACGTTCGTTTTCCTTAGCTAGTTCTTAGTCTTTTTTGGATTTTTTCTGGTTCTTCTGATCCTTTGTGGGCTCTTTGCCTTTCTGAGCCTTGGCTTTCTTCTGTTCCTCGATGTCGCTGGCGACGGAGTCGGCGGTCAAAGTGCTGAAGACAAGAGAGGGAATACGGTTGCGGAAAGCTTTGTAATTGCTGCCGATGTCTTCGGCCTCGGCTTCATCTCCGCCCTCCTCGGCATCGCCTTCCTTCTTGTCCTTTTTATCCTTGTCCTTCTTGTCTTTCTTGTCATCTTTTTTGGGTTCGGTCTTCTTGCCCATGAAGGAGTCGCGGTGCAAACTGGCGAAGTAGTTGTCGTAGTCCTTGTCAAAGTTGCGGTTCTGCTCTCTACTTTTGCGCATAAGGTAGACCAAAGGCAGAGCGTCACTGATGGAGAGATATTCGTAGATGGCCTCGGACTGACGCAGGAAGTAGTAGAGCTTGTAGTTGTCGGTGGGGGAACCGTTCTTGACGAACTGGTCGATGTTTATGATAGCGGTCTTGTCGAGCGGCAGCGATTTGAAGGGCAGCGCGCCGGACTTCATTTTCTGGAGCATGTCAAAAGTGACAGGCTTATTCTGGAAAGTCTTGAGCTGGACAGG
>JAFYIM010000465.1 GCA_017538635.1 bacterium | reverse complement strand
GTCTTTTCCCAGTCGGAGAGCGAGCAGGCGGCCTGGGCCATTTCGTCCGCGATGTCGTAGAGATTATTCTTGTAGATGGGGGAGGCTTCCGTTTCCGCAAGCACTCTCGCCATGAAGGAGACGGCCTCTTTGGGATACTGTCCCATGGCGGTCTCAGCGGAGAGCATGACGGCGTCGCTGCCGTCGAAGACCGCGTTGGCCACGTCGCAGGCTTCCGCCCTGGTCGCCACCGGCGCGTTGATCATGCTTTCCAGCATCTGCGTAGCGGTGATGACTGGCTTGCCGGCCTTGTTGGCTTCCGCTATGATGGCTTTCTGGGCTACAGGCACCAAAGATAGCGGCATCTCTACGCCGAGGTCACCCCTGGCCACCATGATGCCGTCGGAAGCAGCTACGATCTCAGCTAAGCAGGAGAGCGCCTCCGGCTTTTCGATCTTGGCCAGCAGTTTCGGCTTCTGGGAATTCACGGGCGAATCAAGTGAAGCGTAGATCTCATCGACCAGAGAGCGCAGCTCTTCGATGTCCGCGGCGCTTCTTACGAAACTGAGCGCGATCCAGTCCACGCCAGATTTGACGCCGTAGGCTAAGTCCTCGCGGTCCTTTTTCGTCAAGGACGAGATGGAGAGCTTCACGCCGGGAAGGTTGACGCCTTTCCTCGGATAGAGCTCGCCGCCGTGGATCACTTTGCAAGTTATTTCGCCGGAAGCCTTGTCAGCGGCGAGCACTTTCAGCGTGATGCTGCCGTCCGCCAACAGAATGGGGGAGCCCACTTCCACTTCTTCCGCCAGCTTCGGGTAATCGACGAAGACTCTTTCCGCCGTGCCGAAGATAGGCTCCGAGCAAATGACGAGCGTAGAGTTGTCCTCGAGCACGACCGGTTTGCCGCCGCGCATCTCGCCGACACGAAGCTTCGGACCTTGCAGGTCCTGCAGGATCGCCACAGTCTTTCCGGCTTCCTTGGCGGCCGCTCTGACATCCTCAATGATCTCGTCTTTCTGCTTGTGGGTGCCGTGCGAGAAATTCAGTCTCGCCACGTCCATGCCGCATTCTATGAGCTCTTTTACCTTCTCCTTTCCCGAGACGGCAGGGCCCATGGTGCAGACGATCTTAGTGCGTCTGACTTTCGGCGCTTCGCGGAAAAAATCTCCGAATACGTTTTTTTCAGTCATTTTCAGTCTTTAGTCGCTGACAAGCGTGTCGGGTACGGGGAAGGAAGCGCAGACTTCCTCCACTTCTTTCCTGATCCTGGAAATTGTCGCTTCGCCTTCCGGATCTTTGCAGATCTCATTGGTCCAGTTGGCGATCTTTCTCATTTCCGCTTCGCCGAATCCTCTGGTGGTCACGGCCGCGGAGCCGAGACGAATGCCGCTGGGATCCATGGCTTTTCCGGTCTCGTAGGGCACGGTGTTGCTGTTGCAGACGATGCCGGCTTTCTCCATCGCGGTGGCGATAGGATTGCCTTTCAAATTCCTGTTCCTGAGGTCGATTAGGATCAGGTGGTTGTCGGTGCCGCCTGTCACCAGGTTGAAGCCCAGTTTTAAGAGTTCGTCCGCCAAAGCCGCGGCGTTCTCGACGACCTTTTTGCCGTAAGCTTTGAAGGAGTCGCTTGCCGCTTCCTTGAAGGCGACGGCCATGCCGGCTGTCGTGTGGTTGTGCGGTCCACCCTGGTTGGCCGGGAATACCGCGCTGTCCACTTTTTTGGCGTACTGCTCTTTGCAGAGGATCATGGCGCCTCTCGGGCCGCGCAGCGTCTTGTGCGTGGTCGTCGTCACGACGTCCGCGTAAGGGATAGGCGAGGGATGGACGCCCGCCGCGACCAAGCCCGCGATGTGGGCCATATCGACCATAAGAAAAGCGCCCACTTCGTCGGCGATCTCGCGGAAGGCCGCGAAGTCGATGATGCGGGGATAAGCGCTGGCGCCAGCTAAGATCAGTTTCGGCTTGCATTCCTTGGCGAGTTCCCTGACCGTAGCCATGTTCAATCTGTTGGTCTTCTCGTCGATAGGATACTGCACGCTTTTGTAGAAGCGCGAGGAAGCGCTCACTTTCCAACCGTGCGTGAGGTGTCCGCCATGGGGGAGCGACATGCCGAGGATAGTGTCGCCCGGTTCAAGGAAAGCGTAGTAGGCTTCCATGTTGGCGGGCGAGCCGGAGTAGGGCTGGACGTTGGCGTGCTCGGCGCCGAAGAGGGCTTTGGCGCGCTCGATCGTCAAGCTTTCCAACTGGTCTATCACTTCCTGGCCTTTGTAGTAGCGGCGGAAGGGATAGCCTTCGGAATATTTGTTCGTCAAAGGAGAGCCGGTGGCTTCGAGAACAGCTTTGGAAACGTAGTTTTCCGAAGCGATCAGCCTGACGACGTTTTCCTGGCGCAGAGTTTCCTTCGTGAGAAGCTCAGCGACTTCAGGATCCTGTTTGGCGATAAAGGGGTATTCTTTCTGCATATTTAGTAAACCTCCTGGTTTTTAATTTTTCTTCCTCCGAAAATATAAGCGAAACCCACCGCGCCTCTCAGGACGTACATCCCAACGGCCAGAAGCGGGTGAGCAAAAAGCCTTTTCCATTTTCCGTTTTCCAGAAATACTCCGAAATAACGGTACCAAAGCGAAAACTGCTTTTTGACGTCCTCGTTTCCCGGCCACTTTTCCTTGTAAGCCGCAAAAGAAGCGGAGTAGTATTTTTTCTTCTTTAAGTAGCGCCCCCAATTAAAGGCGCCCTCGTCGTGACGAAGGCCGGACGCGATCAGTTTAAGCGCCCCTTGTTCTTTCATCCGAATATTTAGATCCCAGTCCTCCGGTCCGCACAAACCGAGGTCGAAACCTCCCAGCTTCACAAACAGCTCTTTCCTGACGCCCCTGATCCCATCGATGGCCGTAGCGTCATAGAAGGAGCGCTCGAAATTACGAACCCTGATCCAGTACCCCGAACCTACGACCTCCTCCGGAATATATATTCCGACCACCGCCGGATCTTTGAAAGCTTCCAAACACTCCGCCAGCACGTTCTCAGTTAGCCGCATGTCCGCGTCCAGATAGACGACCACAGGCGCGCTTGCGCTCTCCACTCCGAAATTGCGCTGGGCGCTCCTCTCCGGCCCTTTCTCAAGGAAAAGGTCGGCTCCCGCCAGGGCTACTTCCTTCGTCCTGTCAGTGGAAGCGTTGTCCACCACGATAACTTCGAAGGAATCCCGGGGAAGAGTCTGGGCCGCCAGGGCCGCCAGACAGTCCGGCAGGTTCTTTTCTTCGTTTCTAGTAGTGATAACAACGGAGATAAGAGGCTGTTTTTCTGCTATATTCATCTTTAAAAGATATATTTTAGCAAATCCGGGTCCAGATTTCCTGCCAAAACCGCAAACGGCTGCGTTTGCGCTAAATTACCTGCTTTTCGGGACTAACTGTTTTTAAAATATGATAAACTTTCCGTCAGTTAAGTTTTAACCAACATGCGGGGATCTTATGCGCCTTAAAAGCTTCTTTTTGATGGCCGTGATTTTCTTTATGGCCGGAGCGACATTAGCCGACACAGTTTCAGATGAAGCCGTAAACGT
>JAFYIM010000464.1 GCA_017538635.1 bacterium | reverse complement strand
AGCAAGAACGAAGTCGATGGCTGGGCCTTCAAGATGGAAAGAGATCCTAGGGTGACGCCCATAGGCCGCTTTTTGCGCCGCTTCTCCTTGGACGAACTGCCGCAGCTTTGGAACGTCGTCCTGGGTTCCATGAGTTTAGTTGGGCCGAGGCCTTCTTTGCCTGAGGAAGTCGAGCACTTCGCTCCCGGCGAAAGGCGCCGCCTTTCCATGAAGCCCGGCATGACAGGCCTCTGGCAGGTCAGCGGTCGCCACACGCTCCCCATAGAGCGTTGGATAAGCTTAGACCTTGAGTACGTTGACAACTGGACGCTCATACTTGACGTTAAGATACTTTTCAAAACGATCGTCGCGGTCCTTAAGGGATCAGGGAGATGATTATGAAATACTTTTCGCTTTTAGTTTTGGTTTTTTTGCTTTTGGGCTGCGCGACGACGCAGGAAAAAGGCACAGATTACAACAACGTTTATATGGAACGCTGCCTGGCTACCGGCATGATGGCCGTAGGGCTTGACGACGCCATGAGAGAGGAGACGGGGCTTCCGGCCATCGACGGAATGTACATAGCTAATGTTGAGCAAGGCTCGGCTGCCTACAGCGCGCACATCAAGACCGGCGACATCCTTCTGCAGGTCGGCGAGGATCAGGTCTATGACAAGGAGACTTTCGCCAAGGCTTTTCTTGCTGAGGAAGGCAAGAAATTTACGAAGGTCAAAGTCTGGAGATCCGGCGGCATTTTCACTTTTGATCTTCCATTGACTTTCTAAGATGCCTCGTATTCTTGCCATCGACATAGGGAACACCAGGACCGCTTACGCGTTTTTGGAGAGCGGTGAAATAAAGGCCAAGGGACATCTTTGCGACCTTGCTCCCGAAACGCTGGGACCGCTTTTTAAAAAAAGGAAGATCGAGGGCTGCGTCTTCGCTTCCGTCGTTCCCAGAGCGAGCAAACAGTTGATTTCGTCTTTGAAAAAGCTTTGTCCAAAGATCCCCGTAAAGCAGTTGAATTGGGAGACGGTTTCCCATATCCTTCCCAACGCCATAACGGTGAAGGGCATGACTCCGGGGGCCGACAGGGCCGCCAACGCTTACGCCCTCTACCGCGGCGGGAAATTCCCGGCCATCAGCATAGATGCAGGCACGGCGCTGACTACCGAGATACTGGATAAATCCGGAACGTTCATCGGCGGCGTGATCATTCCCGGAGCCAGGCTCCAATGGCAGAGTTTAAGCGAGAAGACCGCCCAGCTCAAGGGTCTCGAATATCCCGACAGCACGGACGGACTCTTTGGCGGCAATTCCGAGAGCGCAATGCGAAACGGCATTGGCTCCGTACTTATCCTTGGCCTTATAGACCTGATCAAAAAGACCGAGAAAGAAGTCCTTGGCGCCAAATTCAAAAGGATCGTCTTCACGGGCGGCGGCGCCGAGCTTTACCACGAGGCGGTAAAGAAGAGTTTTCCCAAAGCAGAGCTTGACCCAGACTTCACCCTGAAAGCCCTGAACAGTTTTTTCCTTGACGAGAAGCGCCAATGAGCCTAAAGATCGAAAACATAAAAAAAAGCTTCGGAACGCAACAGGTCTTAAAGGGCCTTTCCTTCGAAGTTGAAAAGGGCGAGTTCTTCTTTCTCCTGGGATCCTCGGGCTGCGGAAAATCCACGCTTTTGAGGATCATTTCCGGTTTGTGCGATCCCGACGAAGGCAGGATATTTTTTGACGGCGAGGACGTGACAACGCTTCCGGCGGAGAAGCGGGGAGTGGGCCTTGTTTTCCAGAATTACGCTCTCTGGCCGCACATGACAGTCTATGACAACATTGCTTTCGGCCTCCAGGTCAGGAAACTGAAAAAAGACGAGATCGCGAAGAAGGTCGCGAAAGTTCTGCAAGACGTAAGACTGGAAGGCTTGGAGAAGCGCTATCCCGCGGAGCTTTCCGGCGGGCAGCAGCAGAGAGTGGCTTTAGCCAGGGCTTTGGTAGTTGAGCCGAAACTTGTGCTCCTGGACGAACCGCTCTCCAACCTGGACGCCAACCTCCGTCTTGAGATGCGCTCCGAATTAAGGCGCATCCACAGGGAACTAGGCCTCACCATGATCTACGTTACTCACGACCAGAAGGAGGCGCTTTCCCTGGCCGACAGAGTGGCGCTGCTGCACGAAGGAAGATTGGAGCAGCTGGGCAATCCTACAGAACTTTACAAGCGGCCGCAAAGCAAATTCGCCGCGGGTTTCCTGGGCGAAACGAATTTTTTAAAAGGCAAGGCGCTGAAGTTGAGCGGGAACTCCTGGGAAATAGAAACTCCCTGGGGAATAAGCACAATTTCGCAGGATCAGGCCGTCGGCGTTGAAAGCGGGAAAGCGCTTTCCCTAAGCGTTCGTCCGGAAGACCTGAGACTGGCAGGGGAGGAAAGCGCTCCCAATTTCCAGGCCAGGATATTGGAGAACAATTTCCTCGGCGACATTACTCAGCTCGTTCTGGAAGCCAACGGCGAAAGGCTTTTAGTGGAAACACTCTCCAGTTCGCAGCTAAGGGTTGGCGAACTTATAAAAGTCTGGCCGAAAGTAGAAGACATCATGGCTTACGGGGAGTAAGATGCGCAAGGTCCCCTTTTACGTTTTTCTTTTTGCGCTTGCGCTCTTTTTCTTCACTTTCCTGATCTTTCCTTTGTTTGGGATACTGAAGTCTTCCGTCTGGGACGGGGAGCACCTAACTTTCGCTTATCTTGCGGCGGTCTTCCAGAACCAGAGCATCAGGGAATCTTTTTTCAACAGTCTTTTCATAGGCGTTTCCGTAACGATCCTCACGACTTTTCT
>JAFYIM010000463.1 GCA_017538635.1 bacterium | reverse complement strand
GATGGCCGCTCTCTTTGTCGCGATGTCGCGGTTGATCTTGCCGTTGGCTTCCTTCAGCGTGTATTTTTCCGTGTCGGAAAGATCCTTTTCGTCAAGGCGCGCCATGTTGTTCTGCAATTCATGCTGCAGCTCGGCGATCTCGGTGTTCAGAAGCTCTATGTGTCCGGAGATGTTCTGGTAGTTGTTCGTGCTCTTGTATTCGAGCAGCGCCTGTTCCTCGGCGATAAGGTCGGCCTTTTTGGCGTTGGCTTTGTCGTTCATCTGCTCGTAATAGAGGCCCATTACCTTCATGCGGCTCTGAATGTTGAAGCGAATGTACGTTTCCGCCAGCGTATTGGCGTATATGGCCGCGCGTTTCTTGTCCTCGTCCTCCACGTAAAGCCAGACCAGGTCGGTGCGCATCTCGGACTTCAGGGAGATCTTTTTGGAGAAGGCCGTGATCAGCTGCGCGTCCGTCGCCCTGCGGTTGGGGAGACTGAAGGAGGCAAGCGTATTGGTCCTCAGAGTTTCCAGGGTGTTTTTGATGAGGTTGCGGCTGTAGAACATCTGGATCTGCGTCTGCCTCAGAGCGTAGGCGCGCTGGTCGCTGACCCTGTTGTTGTCTATGATGTTGTTGTCCTGCGGCTCAATGCACAAAAGGACTTTCCCCTGATAAACCTTGTGCATGTTGAGGGTGATAGCAACCGCCAAACCGGTCGTGATGACCGTTATGATGAAGATCAGAGGCGCGTATTTGGTAAGAACTTCAAAGTAATAGCGGATGTCCCGCTCTTCCGTTTTGGCTTCCCAATTTTGCTGTTCGTTCATAGTGGATCTGGTCTTTTAGGGTTTATGGTTTTAATAAATTTATTTTCCGAAAGGATCAAAATCGTCGCGCTCGCTCTCCGGCTCGTAGCCTAAGATCTTGCACGGCGTTTTCCAGGTGAGTTCGTAGAGAAGATTTGAGCCGAACTTTTTGGCGACGTATTTACAGCCCAAAAGATACTGCTCGTAATATTCGGGGCGGTGGGCGTCAGACGAAAGCGCGTCGGCGAATCCGTCCTGCAGGATCTTTTCCGCCGTGTCCATGGCGGTAATGCCGTAGTGGCCCATGAAGCTCGTGGCGTTCGGCATTATGAGGGCGCCCCTGTTCTGCAATTCCCCCGCGACCTCGGGCTTGCGCTGGACAAAATAGAAGCGCTCGGGATGGACGATGACCGGACGGAAACCCGCCAAAGAAAGCTGGAAGACCGCCGCGATGGCCGACTGGCTGTTAACGTCCGCGGTGAACTCTATGAGAGCGTATTTCCCTCCCTTGCCAATCAGCGAAATACGGCAAGTTTTGAAAAGATTTTCAACTTCCGGATAAAATTCCGTTTCAAGAGAACAGGAAAGGGAAAGCGGAAGCTGATTTTTATCGCGCAGTTCTTTTGCCTTTAAAAACGCCCGGCGTATCTCTTCAACTTCGGGGGAAAGGCTGTTCCTGTGGTGCGCCGTGGCGTTGATGTGCACGACGTAAGCCTTCAGGGCCGCTTCCATCATTTCAAGCGTCATAGCCTCGTCCTTGCTGCCGTCGTCGACGTCAGGCAGGATGTGGG
>JAFYIM010000462.1 GCA_017538635.1 bacterium | reverse complement strand
GCATTTCAAGCGTCCGCAGGCTCCGGAGAGTTTGGCGGGATGGAGCTGGATCTGCTGGAGCTTCGCCATCCTGATGTTGACCGGCACGAACTCGTGGATCCAGTTGGCGCAGCAGGCTTCCCTGCCGCAGCAGCCGATGCAGCCGGAGATGCGCATCTCGTCCCTTATCCCGACCTGATGGAGCTCGATCCTGATGTGCAGCTCCTTGGCCAGGTCGCGGACGAGCTGGCGGAAGTCCACTCTTTCCGGTGCGGCGAAATAAAAGATTATTTTCGTGCGGTCGTAAACGTACTCCGCGTTTATGATCTTCATGGTGAGAGCAAGGGCGTTGGCGGAATCCTGGCAGAATTTCATCTGCGCGACGGCGTCCTTGTGGTTCTGCTCGATTATGGCCATATCCTCTTGCGTGCAGATCCTCACGACCTTCTGGTACTCTAAGAGCTGGATGTTCTCCATTTCCTCTAGCGCCATGATGCGCCCGCAGTCTATGCCCCTTTCCGCCCCGACGATCACCCAGTCTCCCGTCTTCGCGCCGGGAACTTCGATGTTGTAGTAGTCGGTGTTGCCGTACTGCCTCAGCCTCACCGTGGCGATGAGCTGTTTGGGCACTATGACTTTGTTTATTTCGTTTTCCTTGTTTTCCATGATTTATAGTCCCGTAGCCTTTATGGCGTTACGCAAAAACACCCTGGTCTCAGGCGGCGCTATGTGCCTTGATAAAAGCCCCTGCAGCACTATGTCGAACTGCATGGTCAAAAAGACCGCCGGCCCTCTCACCAGGTTTATTTCGTTTATGTTCCTAACTATTACCTCTTCGGTGTAAATGTCCGCCACCCGCTTCAGCTGCGGAAGCAGGAAAGCGTGGAGGACGCTACTTTGCCCTGCGCCTTTCTTTACGACCCAGATGTCGCGCCAAAGATCCGTCAGAAGCTCGTAGCAATCGGCTCTCATGTCCTGCAGAAACTCCGCGTTCTCAATTACCATGGCGTCCTCCATTTTCTGGAGCTCCACTTTCCTGACACTCGGATCGGCGTCTTTCAATTCCTCGCCGAGTTTCTTTTTCGCCTTCGCTATCTCGAGTTCCCAAGCGTCCCTGATTTCCCGCATGGCGCGGTACTTTTGCACGGAGAATTCCCTGATGGCCGGCAAAGCCCTCTCTCTCAAACCGTAGATCTCAAGCAGATCGGCGGCGTCCTTCTTGTATTCCGAAAGCGTCGGCGCCAGCTGCAGCGCCTTGGAGCGCCGTCCCCTGCTCAGCTTCACGACAAACTCAGTTTCCGCTTCCCCAAGCTTCAGCTCATTTTTGCAAACATATAGCATGTCGCTTTCTGTTAAGGGCACGAGCCTGATGATCTGGCAGCGCGACCTTATGGTGGGCAACAATCGTTCTCCCCTTGTGGTCAGGAGAATGAAGTACGTTTTGGAAGAAGGCTCCTCCAAGGTTTTCAAAAACTTGTTGGCGCTTTCCCTGGTCAACGCTTCCGCCTGCTCGATTATGACGACCTTGGCGCGCCCCTTCAGGGATTTGGTCTGGAGGTTCGTCATCATTTCGCCCATCGATTCCGGGCTTATGGCGCGCATCCTGCCGACCGGGCGGACGTAGTAAACGTCGGGATGCGTCCCCTGGGAGCGCAAATGGCAGCCGGAGCATTTTCCGCAGCTGGACAGACCCTCTCCCGGATCCTCGCAGACCAGGCGGTCCGCCAGAGCTTCCGCCAGCTCCTTTTCCCCGACGTCGCCCGGCGAAATAAAAACGACGGCGTGCGGGAGATGGTCGCTCTTCAAAGCCTGCTCCAGGGACGCATAGGCCTTCTTTTGCCATTCTTTCACAAGGGAAAAGTCAAGCATTAAGTTTCTCCAGGACGATCTTCTTGATGATCTCGGCGATCTCTTCTTTTTTCAGTCTGCCGTCCACGAGGCAGATGCGGTCGCTCTCCCTTTTCGCCAGGACGAGGTATTCCGCGCGCACCCGTCTGTGAAATTCCAAGCCGGCCGATTCGATGCGGTCCAGTTCTCCGGAAGGCAGGTCTTTTCCCGGCGCTCCCTCGGAGCATCCCTTGACGCGCTTTAACCCTTCCTCGCTGTCGATGTCGATTATGATCGTGAGGTCCGGCCAAAGTCCGCGCGTCCCCAAAGCGTTCGCCCTTTTGACTTCCGCCATAGGAAGCTTTCTTCCGCCGCCCTGGTAGGCGCGCGTCGCGTCGGCGTAGCGCGAGGCGATGACAACTTTGCCCGCATTCAATGCCGGCAGCAAGACTTCCTCGACGTGCTGGGCTCTCGCCGCCTCAAAGAGCAGCAGTTCCGCGTAAGGCGAAACATTCCCTTCCTTATTGAGGAGCAGAAGTTTCCTAATTTCCTCGCCGAGTTTCGTTCCGCCCGGCTCCCTGGTAAGGACAACGTCATACCCCAGGCTTTTCAAATTATCCGAAAGGTAGTTTATCTGCGTGCTTTTGCCGCAGCCGTCCGGCCCTTCTATCGCTATGAAAAATCCCTTTGCCATCAGCCCAGTTTCTTAAGGCGGGGACCCTCTTTGGTGTCCTCGACGGTTAGGCCCATGGCGGCCAGTTCGTTTCTTATTTCGTCCGCCCTGGCCCAGTTCTTGGCCTTCCTGGCTTCCGTCCTTTCTATGGCCAGCTCTTTGGCGCGCTGCGGGAAGTCTTCGTCCTTTTCCGCGACCGCCAAAACTTCGTCCGTCTTGTCAAGGAACGCCAGTGCGGCTTTGGCGCCGGCGGAGCCAATGGGGCTTTCCAGCCTCAGTTTGTTTATGGCTTTCACCGCTTCGAAGAGCGCCGCGAAGGCCGCGCTGGTGTTGAGGTCGTCGTCCAAGGCTTCCTCCCACCTGCTGTAGGAATCCTCCAACAAATATTTGAGGCTTTCCGGAACTTCGCCAGGCGCATTGGAAGAAGCCTCTTTTTCCAAGGCTTCCCTAAGGTCATCAAGCCTGGAAAGCGCGCTTCTGGCGGCGTGCAGTCCTTCGAAAGTGAAGTTGAAAGCCTGGCGGTAATAGGTCGAGAGCAGGAGGAACCTGACCTCGCGGCCGGTGTAGCCTTTTTCGAAAATATCCCTAAGCGTATAGAAATTGCCGGCCGATTTCGACATCTTCTTCCCTTCCACCATCAGGTATCCGTTGTGCACCCAGTAACGCACGAAGGGTTTCCCGGTCGCGGCTTCGCTCTGCGCGATCTCGTTCTCATGATGCGGGAAGATGAGGTCCTCGCCGCCCATGTGCAGGTCGATCGTGTCGCCCAAGTATTTCCTTGCCATAACGGAGCACTCTAAGTGCCAGCCCGGGCGCCCAGGTCCCCAGGGGCTCTCCCATTTCACGGGGCCGTCCGCCGGCACCCATTTTTTCCAGAGCGCGAAGTCCGAAACACTTTCCTTGTCGTACTCGTCGCTCTGGACTCTGGCGCCCACTTTCAGCTCCCTTTCCTTCAGGTGCGAAAGCTTTCCGTAGGGCTCGTATTTTTCAATGGAGAAATAGACGCTGCCGTCCTCGCCCTGGTAGGCGATGCCCTTGTCCATAAGTATCTGGATAAGGTCAAGCATTTCCTTTATGTGGTCGGTGGCGCGGGGCGTCACTTCCGGCGGCTGCACTCTGAGCGCCCGACAATCCTCAAAAAAGCACTGCGCGTAGCGCTCGGTGAATTTCCTCAGCTCCGTCCCCTCTTTCCTAGAGTCCCTTATGGTCTTGTCGTCCACGTCGGTGATGTTCATGACGTGCTTGACTTCGTAGCCCCGGGACCTCAGCCAGCGCTTGGCCAGATCGTAGGTCAATATGGCCCTGAAATTGCCAATGTGCGCGAAATTATAGACCGTGGGCCCGCAGGTGTACATCGTCACCTTACCCTTTACGAGTTCCTTGAACTCTTCTTTTCTTCT
>JAFYIM010000461.1 GCA_017538635.1 bacterium | reverse complement strand
CGGCGCCCTCGACGCCCGCGCGAAAAAGATCACGGAAGAAATGAAACTGGCCGCCGCCCAAGCCATCGCCAACATGGTGAGCCCCGACGAGCTGAAGCCGGACTATGTGATCCCGCCGGCCCTTGACCGCGAAGTGACCAGAGCCGTTGCCGAGGCCGTCTACTGCGCCGCTAAAGGCAATGTAATCTAATCGGAGCAAAGTCGACGCACGCCCCTCGCTCACGGACTACGCGCGCGTCATACGGACGTAGCACAAACCCCCCGCTCACGGACTACGCGTGCTTGGCCTTGATTAGCGTCCTCCGTGAGTTCGCTTAGGGGTATGTGCTACGTCCGCACTTTGCAACGAACTGATTATCGCCATTCGCTGCGTAGGATGCGCATCATTACGAAATCGCTGAATTTTCCTTCGTAATAGTACCCTTGCTCTTGAAGGCCCTCTTCTTTGAAGCCGATTTTCTTGTAGAAAGAAAGTGCGCTGGAATTTTGTCCAACAACTCCAATCGACACACGATTCATTTCATATCGTCGGAAAGCTAGGTCCAGCATTATGCGAATAGCTTCTGAGCCGTAGCCTTTGCGCTGCGTTTTTGGGTCGGGAATGATGATCGAAAGGTCTGTGCAGTGCCAAGCCGGGAACATTCTGAGAAGCCCTGTCTCGCCGATGATGTTCCCTTCAAGATCAATAATGGTGAACCAAAGGGCGTCTTCCCTTTTATGGTTGACTAAGATGTTGGTCCGTTCTTTTTCCTCGTCGGTCGGCTCCGCGAAGCCGCACTGGAACATGATTTTCGGCTGGTTGAACCAATGGGCGAAGAACTTGGCGTCCTCCGCCCTTTGCTCACGCAATATGATCTTTGTGCCTTTGATCTCCATTAGGCATCGTCTTCTTCGACGTCCTCTAATGCGTCGAAGGGATTGGCGGGCTTCTCGGCTTCCGGTTTATCCGATTTTTCTGGCTCCTTCAAACCTGCCTCGTTGATGAAGAGTTTCTGATAGGTCGCCTTGTCAACTTTGTAAGTGAATTTGCCGTACCATTCGTTGTACTGGTTCGCTTCGTCGGCCGCTTTCAGATCGGCGTCTTTTTCCGCCCTGGTGACCTCGTTGGTCCCACGGTCCGGGGCGGTGAAACCCGCTTTGACGGAAAGGAAGGAATCGCCTCCGTCGGCGCTCTTGCCGTATAAAGTGTAGTTTAGGCCGCTCATGAGCTCGACCTTCAGATAAGTGCCGTAAAGTCCGTCGCCGGCTTCCGACGCTTCCTTCGCCTCAAGACGCGAAAGCGTTTCCGTAAGCCTCAGAAGGGCGCCGGAATTCGGTTTGGTCCCGTCATCAAGAAGCAGCTCTCCCCCTTCGCCTCCATTAACGAGAAGATAATCCTGTCCGGTGATCCTGAATATCTCGTCTTTTTTCAGTTCAAGAATAAAGGGGTCGCGCCACTCTTTGGGATCGGCGGTCACCCTGAAGATGTTCCTGACAAGCATAGGCTTCTCTTCATCGGTCAGGCGCACGTACTGCCCGACGAAGAAGGATTCGAAAGAGAAGCTTCCGGCCGTCACGCCGTCTTCCATACTTTTGGTCTTCGTGCGGCCAAGAATGAAGGAAGAGGCCTTTTTTCCGTCAGGAAGAAAAGTCTCGACGCGGCAGCCGGCGTTGGTCGTAACTTCGTCGGGATCGGCCACGCTCATTTTTTGGTAGCCGGATTTCCTGACGTTTATCACCTGCCCGGCTTTCATTTCGTAGATCTCGGCTAAAAGGTTGGCGAGCACGGAATATTTGGCGCGGAAGTTGCTTCCGTCTTTCACGACCCAGAAACTGCCTTCCTTCTCAATGGTCACCTCGCTATTGTTGTTTTTCAGCGTGACTTTGGTGATGTCGTTGACGGGGTAATCCTTGTAGATCGTGTCGCCGAGCTTGCGCTCGGACCTGGCGGAAAATTTCTGGTATTCCTTGTAAGCGAAAATGCCGCCCAGGCCTAGGAGGGCGATCAGAAGAAGTATCAGCGTGGTTTTCGCGTTCATAATTTATCTCTGTTTGACTCTGTATTGGTGACGGATCGCTAAGAAAATTCCGATTAAGCAGACAATGGCCGGGATCAGCGCGATGTTGAGAAGCTTAAGATAAAAGCCCAGTCTTTCCTTGTCGCGGTTAAGGTTCTTCCTGACCTGCTTCAGTTCGCGGGCGACCTGCTGGCGCTGGTTCTGGAACTCCTTGATCTTCTTCTCCTGCTCGGGGCTTATTATCATGCGCTGGGAATCGTCCTTTTGCTGCTGCAGTTCGAAGAGCTGGCGCTGCAGGTTCTCGTACTGCTGGGAAAGGGCCTGCTCCTTGGAGAGCCATTCGTTCTGGGCCTTCTTCTCAAGGTCCTGCACGACCGTAAAGGGCCTTTCGTAGCTGTCCCTGGCCCTGATGGCGATCAGGTTCTGGTCGCCAGAAAGCTGGTTGATGGCGTTCAGGATCAAGGTGTAGTTGTTGTTGAGCGGCTGGTAGGCCTGCATGCCCATGAAGCCGACTTGCCTTATGTTGTACTGGTCGCAGAGCACGTCCACGTCCGCGAAGACCACGATAGTGTTGTCGCTCTCGGAATAGGAAAGCAGATTTGTCATGCCGGAGAAAGCGCTCTCAAACTGTCCGCTCACCTTGGCTACCATCGGATAGTTCTTGACGTCGGAATTGAAGTTCATCCTAAGATCGCTGGCTTCCTTGAACACTTCGGCCTTCGGAATAAGAGAGGCGGAAAGGCTCGTGGAGACAAGCGGCGTCAAAGTGGTCTTGGAGTCCTGCTTTTTTATTATGGCGCCGGTCAAAGGAAGAAGCATGCGGTCAAGTTGGGCCGTCATGATCTCGCTTCCGTTGAAACTGTCGCCGCTGGCGCTGATCCAGAGGGGGTTCTTCTCCTGGCCGCCGTTCTGGCTGCTCAGGATAGTCGGATGATCAAGGTCGGCCACGACCTTCTCGGGATCGACTGAAAAGCCCCATTTTTCAAAGAGCACGTTGGCGTCGGAAGCGCCGAACGGCATGATCGGGCTGTGCTCGTCCCTGTCGGCGGTGCACAAGGGATCGACGAAGAAGATGACTTTCCCGCCCTTCATGACAAATTGGTCGATCGCGATCATCGTCTCGTCCGGCCAGGCTTTGGGATGCACGACCAGAAGAATGTCTATCCCTTCCAGTTTCACAGGGCTGTCCGGCTTGATGTTCTTGACAACGTAGTTGCGCTTAAGTTCGTTCACAATGATCCATGGCTGGCTGACGCCCTTGGAATTGCGGCCGTACATGTCGTTCTTGTCGGTGCCCGTGATCGGGAGGGAACTGATCACGCCGATAGTCTTTTTCTGCGGG
>JAFYIM010000460.1 GCA_017538635.1 bacterium | reverse complement strand
GGCGAACCTATCAAAACGGTCCTGCCTTCCAAAGAAGAGCTTGACACCGAAGACATCATCAGAACTCAGATCATTTACCCGAAATACGTGCCCGCCAAACAGCTGGCCGACACCATCAAGCCCTTGATGAGCAGACTGGGCGGAAGCTCGATAGTGGACGAGAACGCCAACATCTTGATGCTCTTCGACAACGGCGCCAACATCAAAAGACTGCTTGAGATCATCGATCTTATCGATACGGAAAAAGCCGGCAGCGACATCGACATTAGGATAGTGCCGATGGAATACGCCGACGAATACGAGATGGTCAACAAGCTCGAGCAGATCTTCAATTCGCCCGTGCTTTCGGACGAATCAGCCAGGCAGATGACGCTGCAGCGCAACACTTCCTCCGGAACCGCCGTAAACAGGGCGAGCCCTCCCGCGCAGCCGACCGAGAATACCAGCATGTCCTTGGGAAAATCTACGGCGAACGTTTCAAAAGCGACTTTCATTGCCGACGACCGTCTTCATGCGGTGATAGTGATTTCCTCGCGCCAGAACTTCCCGATGATCCTGGCCCTGATCCACGACCTTGACACGCCAAGCAAGAACAGCGACGAGATGTACCGCATCTATCCCCTGCAGCACGCCAAGGCTGAGGAGATAAGCTCCACTTTGGTCGCCATGTTCGGTTCCGACTCCGTCTCAAGATCTACGTCTTCTTCCGGAAACACCTCGCAAAACCGCAACATGTCCGGCACCCGCAATCAGAGCGGCGTCAGAACCTCCACTTCCACCCGTTCGACGGGGACTAGGACATCCAGCAGCGGCACGAGTTTCCTTTCCGGCAAAGTGAGCTTCCAGATCGACGAACCCAGCAACTCGCTGATCATCATGACTAGCCCGCAGTATCTGGACGCCGTCCTGGCCGTCGTCAAAAAACTTGACCAACGCACTCCCCAGGCTTACATCGAAGCCATCATCGTGGAAGTGACCAGGGACAAAGACTTCGACTTCGGCGTCGGCTGGCAGAAAGTCTTGGGAAAAGGCGAGCACGTTAACCTTATCCAGGCCCTTGACACGACCATGTCCCCTGCTTTGGAATCCGGCAGGAAAGAGATCGTTCCCGCCACCATGCAGGGCTTCAACTACGCCTTCGGAAAATACGACAAGTCCGGAAACTTCGATCCGTACTTCACGCTGCAGACCGACGAGAAGATAAACGACATCAACATTCTTTCAACGCCGTCTATCATCGCCTCCAACAACAAGACGGCTATGATCTCGGTCGGCCAGCAGATACCTATCGCGCGTTACAGCCGCAGCGGCAGCGACTCAAGCACGAGAGACTACAGCTACGACTACATCGACGTAAACGTGGAATTGGAAGTTACGCCCAGGATCAACCGCCACAGGGAAGTTTCCCTGGAAGTGCACGTGACCGTGAAAGAAGACGGCGGCGTGGCTTACGCCAGCGACCCGACTTCCCCGCCCATCATCCTCGACCGCGAAGCCCAAACGGAAGTCGTCGTCCAGGACAGCCACACGCTCGTTATAGGCGGACTTATCAAGGACTCCACCCAGACAACTTTATCGACGATCCCGATACTTTGCGACATTCCTCTCATAAAATACCTCTTCCGCTCCGAAGTGAAGAGCCAGTCCAAGACCGAACTGATGGTCTTCATCACGCCGACGGTCATTCTCGATTCCTCCGAAGAAGAAGTCCTGACCGAGGAAGTCAAGACGAAGTTCCCGAACGCCATCCGCTTCATCAAGGATGAGACCAGAGAGAACCTGACGGACAAGATGAACTCCACCGACCGCCGCAAGACCATCATGGACGATTGGAAAGTCTTTGAAGACCACATTGACGACGCCGAGTATTATCTGACCGGCAAGAGCCCGAATCAGAACGAGACTATCGAGATGTTTGAGGAATCCTATTCTCCGAAGACGTCCCCCACTTACGAGCCTCTCTTCGACTCCTCAGCCGCCAGAAGACAGAAAGCGGAAGAAGAGTTCCTTGAGAAAGAACAGGAACTTCTCTCCGAATAAACGTCCACTAGAGGTGACATATGCAAGATGTCTTTGATCCCGATAAGGCTCCCAAAAGCCAGGGCAAAAACGCGTTTGTCGTCAAAAACATTCTGCCGTACCTGAATTCGGCTCTCATTCTCGTCATCCTCATCATCATCATTTTCAGCCTGAGGGACAAGAAGGAACCTGTCCTGCAGACGCCGACGAGCGACGTGCCTCTAACGGTTGCGGTCCAGTCGCTGAACGACCGAATGGAAGTCGTCGACAAGTCCTTGGAAGCCGTAAGGGAAGAGATCCAGGGCCTCGCCCAGGATCAGTTCCAAGCCCAGGCCGCCAAAGAGACTGAAGTTGACGAAGCGCTCGGCTCTGCCGACGAGAACAAAGTCATCACTCCGCAGATGGGCTCGAAACTGGTCGCATCCTCGAAACCAGTTTCCCTTTCCAAGGATCAGCTCGACAAATTCGACGATCTGATCAACAACGATTCCGACTCCGGAGCCAATGTCGAATCTTTCCTCGATTCCCTCGAGAACCCCGGAGAAAAGAGCGCATACCTGAAAGTTCTTCAGAAAAAAGGCGACAACTGGTTTTCTTCCGCCCTGCGTTCTTTGAAAAGCGGCGACCGCGACAAAGCCGACCAGCAGCTTGGCGTAGCGAAATATTTTTACAACATCATTACGGAAAAGGGCGAAAGCTCCCTTATGACCTCGCACGTGAACGCCAAGCTCTCCCAATATGACCTGGAAGTGCAGCGCCAGGAACTGCAGCAGCAGATCAGCGCCCAGAAGAGCGACATGGAAGAGCAGCTGGCGGCCGCCACCCAAAAGGCTCAGGAAGAGACAGAAAAAGTGCGAGCTGAGCTGGAAGCCAAAACCGCGCACAAGGAGACCGCGGAGGAAGCGGCGCAGCGTTTGGAAGACAACCGCATGCGCAATTCCGGCATCAAGGCCTACAAGGGAACGCATCCCAAGCATTACGAGACCGACTGGGATCCCGATCCCAGAGTCCGCGAACAGCGCGGCATAATCCAGGAAAACGAGCGCGGCGAATAAGCCGCTAAGAAGAAAAACGTGAGCAAAGATTATTATTCCAATCCTTTGGTCGGCCGTTACGCCGGCGAACAAATGTCGCATCTCTTCTCGATGCAGAAACGCCTGGAAGTTTGGCGCGCGCTTTGGATAGCCCTAGCCGACGAGGAACGCAAACTAGGCCTGCCCATAACGGAAAAGCAGGTAAAAGAACTTGAGAAATACGCCACCGACATCAACTTCGACGTCGCGGAGAAATACGAAAGAGAAGTGCGCCACGACGTCATGGCCCATGTCAAAGCCTACGGCGACCAGGCCAAAAGCGCGGCCGGCATCATCCATCTCGG
>JAFYIM010000459.1 GCA_017538635.1 bacterium | reverse complement strand
GGATTCGTGATGACGATCTCTTTGGCTTTCTCTTCGCCAAGATACGCAAACTCCTCCAGCATCTTGTCCGTGGAGCGGAAATACAGAGGCGCTTCCGTCTCGTCGTCGTAGCCCTGGCCGACCTGCAGGATCTTTCTGGCCAGCGCATCCTTCTCTTCCAGGATGTGCACGTCGCAGGTCGCGCAGACAGGCTTGCCGTATTTCTCTCCCAGTTCGCAGACCTTTTTGTTCAAACGGATAAGGTCGTCGTTGCTCTTTATCTTGGGATACTCGACTTTGCTCTTCAAAAAGACGTTGTTGCCCAGCGGCTGGATCTCATAGTAGTCATAGAGTTTCTGGGCTTCCCCGAAGCGCTTTTCAAACTCCTCTTCCGGAATAAGCCCTGCGTCCCCTTTCAAGACCAGGTCGAAAAGTTCACCCGCCACACAGGCTCCGCCGATCACCAAACCTTCCCGGTACTGCTCCAATATATCCCTCGGGATAAGCGGATGAGAGTAGAAATATTCCGTGTGGGAAACGGATACCAGATCGTAAATGTTGTGCAGTCCCTTGCGGTTCTTGGCGTAGAGGATGATGTGATAAGTGTTGGATTTGATGTCGCTGGCTTCCTGGCGGGTCATGCCGCCGGAGTTTTTGCTCTCCAAACGCTTTTTCAGTTCAGCGGAGGGAATGTTGACAAGATATCCTTCCACACCGAACAATAATCTGATGCCGCATTTCTTCGCCTGCTTGTAAGCGTCGGGATAAATGTGCACGTTGCCGTGATCGGTCACGCCGATGGCCGGATGTCCCCAGAACTTCGCCCTGGCGATTAAGTCGTTCACTTCCGTCAGTGCGTCCATGGCGCTCATTTTCGTGTGGGCATGAAGCTCCACGCGGTGCTCGGCACTCGTCTCCGCAGGCGTCGGGTCTTGAGACCTTACGATCGTCTCTGCCCTAAGGAAAAGCTCGCCGCTTCTCTGGTCCATGTCAAGCGTGCCGAAAACCTTGAGCCACTCGCCTTCCTTTATTTCGCCTACGGGTATCTTTTCCTGACTCCCCCACTTCGGCATCTTGAAGATCTTGACGTTGACGGCGCTCTCCCCGTCCGTCAGGTAGGCCGTGTTGGGCCGGCGCTCACTCTCCTCGTTTGTGTAAGAGAAAACCTTGCCCTCGACGAGAACTTTCTGGCGTCCGCCTTCCTTCTCGTAAAGCCTGCGCATTTGAACCGGCTCGAATTTAGAAGGTATCACGCCGTCGCCGTAAACTATCTTCTCGGCCTCTTCTTTCTGTTTGGCAAGTTTCGCGGCTCTTTCCGCTTCCTCTTTCTCCTTTTCCAGATCGTGCTCGCTGCTGAAGTCGCCGGACGCTATCTTCACTTTGCCAGCAAACCCCAGACAGATCGAGAGCAGCTTTTCAAGCGTCTCGCCGATCTTGGCGCCGATCACCTCATTGGCGGTAAGGTCGCCGTCCACTTCCAGAAGAATATCGTTCCCATCCTCCAGGACGTGATGCTGCTCGATGAGAGCCGCCTTGTGGCCGCACATGGCGAAAGCGTAATTTATGATCTCATTGAAATGCACCCGGAAAAACTCCAGGACGTTGGGCGCGCTGCCCTTTTCATACAAGGGCAGAAGCAGAATCGTCGGCCTGCCTTCCTTCGGCAGCGCGTCGAGCATCTTGTTCAGGTTCTGCCGCAGCGCCAGCGTAAGTTCCGTCCAGCTTTTGTCCTCAGGGAGCGCAATGAGAGGAAGTTCAAGCTCCCAGATATGCGTATCGTCATCGATGCCCAAACGAAGGTCGCCGGGTTTCAGGAAGGAGGTGGCGGACCCGCTCAAAGGAAGAGCGCCGAAAAGGTCTTGAGAGCTTACAAAAAGATAAGATTTCATACAAATATTATAGCAAATCGTCACGCATCATATAAATGCTCGCAAACTCCGCAGTTAAACAAAAAACCCGGAGCTTTGCGCTCCGGGTTTCAGCCATGAAATTCCTAACAAAAAATCATGGATTGGTGAATTCCGGCCTAACATAACTTTCATTGCAAGAGAAAGAGAGCTTGACCTTGCCCTTGGAAGTGACCTTGGCGCTGAATTTAAGGCCGCTTTCGGCGCCCTTCAGAGCCAGGTTCTTGCCAACCTTTTCCAATTTGAACTTTCTGTAGAGAAAAGCCTCCTTGCTTGCGAATTCCATGATCTGAAAGCTGTAAACTTTCAGAAGC
This sequence comes from bacterium, assembly GCA_017538635.1. The sequence continues at coordinate 5,148 of JAFYIM010000459.1, read as the reverse complement.
GTGGGATCAACATTGGAGAGACTTCCAGTACATTTGATTTTCGTCTTGGTCGGCGAATCCTGCTCCAGGACGTCTTCACCGTTCATCACGCTGATCCAAAGAAGATCCGAGTAGTTGGACTTGTACTGGAACTTCTTGTTCTTTAGGGTGTACTTGATCTTTTCGCCCATGTTGTCAGAAGAATAGACGCCCGTCTTAGTTTCCGTTACAGGCAGCGCGGAGGATATCCCCTCGCGGCGTTTCTGTATGACCAAGGGATAATTCTCGGGATCCTTCAACATATTCTCAAGTTCGGACTGCAAAGTACCGCTGAGTTTGATGGTCGTCTTGCCTTTGAAAAGGCTGTCGAAGGTATCGGCAGAAGCGCCTAGGCAGAAAAATAAAACCGCGGCGACAAGAAGCTTTTTCATATTTGATTTATTTCTAGTTATGAATATAAAAATTCAAAGATCAATTGGGGTGGAAAAGCATAGGGCTGATCCAGTGGCCGCTAACTTTTAAGACGCACTTGGCGGTTTTGTTTTTCGGCGTGATCTTGACACTTACCACGCATTCCGTTTCTTTCTCTTTAAGGATCCAATTTTTGCCTTTTTTCTGCAATTTCCAGGACTGGCTCCATAATCTCTGATCGAGATAATGATCGGTCAATCCAATTGGCGTTCCTTGCTCGAGATTGGGGGTGATGTCTTCTGTCATGGTACCGCTGCATTTTAACTTTCCCTTGCTCATTTTAGCAGATTCAGAAGTTTCTTCGTTGCCAGTCGCAGGCGTTAAGCAGGCTTTCTTTAAAGTAAGTGTGAATTTTTTGTTTTTAGGCTTATAGGTGATCTTCATTTCAGAATCTTCATAAGTCCAGCCTTTTTTCCCTTCCTTAAGGGTAACAGGGAATGTGATGTAATCAGCCGAGTCTTTGAGAAGTTCAAGCGGGTTTTCTGATTCGAGCAGGCTGATCATCTGTTCGGTGACTTCACCCTTCATGTTGATACTAACTTTGCCTGTGAAGATTTCTCCTCCATACAGAGAAGCGGAAACAAAAAGCGCTAATAAAAGAAGTGTAAGTTTTTTCATGGTTTTATCCTGTGGTTGTTGGTGACAAAACTATTTTTCCGAAGATACGGATGTGAATTTTGGAATAACGCATTCCTCGTTCAGCGTCCAGGCCAGAGTGTATTGCTTGGTCTTTTCGCTCACGGTCATTTTGATTTTCTGTTTGTCGTCCTTGTGAGAGTATTTCAACTTTTTGCCCTTTGGCTCGGGCATGATCTCATAATTCTGGAAAACTTTGCTCCCGCTGTTTACTGCTTCCGTGAGCGTGACGTTGCAGGGCGGGGCCTTGACCATGCTCATTGTCCCTTTCAGTTTAACGCTGATCTCCCTTATTTGGAAATCAACGTAGTTGTTTCCTTCAGAGGTTCCGACGGCTCCTTCTAAATATTCGCTGGTAGGAATGCTTTTTATAGACCATTTCATCTTGCCTTTTGTTTTGACCTGAAGTTTTTGTTTCCCTTTTTCCTCATAACCAATGCTGCTTTTCACCATGTCGGCCAAAACCGACTCTACGAGATTGGTCTCGGTTTTTATGATCATGAAAGCCGCGCTCCCAGCTTTCAAAGATTCGTACCATTCATCCTTAAGATCGCCTTTGAAAGTGAAAGTCGTTTTGCCTTCAAATTTTTCAGGCGTAAGCAGTTTTTCCCCGGCGAAGACAGTTCCGGCCGCCAAAAGCAGCAAAACAGCAATTGCAAGATGTTTTTTGAACATAATATTCCCCTTGTCGGTTATTGTAATACCATCTCTTATTTTATTAAAAAACGCGGAAAAAGTTTATTTACTCCTTATCTCCCGGATTCTTATAATCCTTGGCGGCTTCCGCTTCGCCCACGATTTGGGAACCTCTGTAAACCGTGTAAGTCTTGCCTACCGTAAGATCGGGAATGCTTATCAATATGTTGCCCTCAAGCAAGCCGCCCACGGCCTTTATCCCTTTGGCCATGGCTTCTATGGTGGAGGGATCGTATTTGTCGGGAACAACGAACTCCGCCAGCGTTTCCTCGCCATCCTTCGCCTTTACAGTGATCCTGTCGCCGGGTTTGAATTTTCCTTCAACGTCTATCAAAGCCTGGGAGCTCTTGACTTCCGTTACGGTGTTGTTGCAGCCGCCGATAGCCATGACGCTGCCGCCGGTCAATAGCACTCTTTCCGTGGCGTCCAATCCTCGTTCCTTGCCGAGGCCGCCGCAAGCTACGATCGTTCCGCCCTTGATGTGCAGATCGCCGTTGCTGTCGATGCCGTCGTTTACCTTGGAGACTATATTGAACGTTCCGCCGCAGATCTCAATGCCGTCTGCGGCGTTGAATCCGTCGTCCCTGGCGTCTATGGTGAACGTTCCGTCGTTGATCGTCAGGATCTTTTTGCTCTCGATGCCCTCGCCGTTGTTGCCAACGGTGGAAACATTGATGTTACCCCCGTCAATAGTGACGTTGCCGTCAACTTTGATGCCCTTGGGCGAGCTTTTATAGTCGTCGCTCACTTCGCCGGGATCACCCTGGTAATCCGTATCCTCTGTAGTTCCGTCGTTGTAGTAGAGGCCTCCTTTAGTCTTCACGGTTATGTCGCCGTCCTTAATATAAAGGTCGCCTTCGACGTTCATCCCCTTGCCGCCGGAACCGGTGGAAGTCAAATTAAGCATGCCGCCCAAGATGTTCAGATTGCCGACGCATTTGATGCCGGCGCAGGCCGTGGTGTTGGTCTCTCCGCTGAGCCATACAATGCCCTGTCCGGCCGTAGTTACCGTTATGCTGCTGCCGCTCTGGACCGTCATGTTGCCGCCGCACCTTATGCCTTTGGCGGCCTTGGCGACGGCGTTGCAGTTGATCTTAACAGTGGTATTGGTTATCAGCATGTCGCTGTCGCACTTTATGCCTTTGACGTCGATGGCCGCGGACTTGATGTCGATCGTGCCGCCCTTCAAGAAGCACTGGCCGTCGAATTCGTCGCCTTCCAGATTGGCTTCCACCTGGATGCCGTCGTCATCCACCGGATCAACTTTGACCGTGCCGCCGTTCATCTCGAAATACTGGCCGATGTGTAGTCCGTCGCCCTTGGCGCCCAGAACAATGATCTTGCCGGTGAATTTCTTCTTCAGTTCCATATATTCGCCGGTCTTGATAGCGTGCTTTTTGTTGCCAGTGACCGTCATAATACCTGAACCGGTGACTTCCGGATGCCCTTTGACAACGAAGCAGGCTTTCTGAGAGCCTTTTGCGCTGTCAACGAAGGTGTTCGTGCCCTCGATGCCGATATTGATGCGCTTGCCGTCGTCGATATTAAAAGGTGAACCAGACGTGCTAGTGAGGTTGAGGTCCTTGATGTTGACCGTCGCTTTGAATCTGCCTGTCATGTAAAAAGACCCGTTGTCGGAGGAGCCGGTGACGTTGTAGGTTATCTCGCCCACTGTGCTGTCCGAAACGCTGGCGCTCTGGGTAAGCTCCACGTCTGCGCCGTCGATTTTCACAGTCACATAATCCGTAATGTTTTCGGCTACGGAGACCGTCGCCGTATCGCCCTCGAAGACCACGTTCACAGTGTTGTCTTTCTGAGCCGTGGACTCAGCCTGAACTTTCACCTTGAAAGCCTCGTAACTGACTTCCGGGATGTCCGCCTTGGCGTCCCAAGTAACTCTGTACTGTCCGGCGCCAGGCACCGTTCCTTCCGCTCCGTCGCCGGAAAGCGTCGTCAAAGCGAATTCCTTGTCCTTGTCGCCCCTGCCGAAGAAGGCCACGTTGCAGGGCACGTTCGTTTTCCCGCCTATGGTGTAGTCGATATCGACTTTCCCCTCCCAGGGCCAGCGGGAAGAAATATTAACGTCGCTCACGATATCCTCGGCCAGAAGGCTCCCGGCCAAAACGCAAGTGAGCACGAAGCAGGCAGCCGCTTTCCTTCTTCCGAAAAGCAGACCCAAAAGAACAAGACCAAAGAAAGCGAACATAGGCTCAGGCAGTATCTCCACCGAGGCCGTCTTAACGTCAAGAACGCCTTCCTCGTTGGAGATGGTGTGGGTTAAGGTGTAGGTTTCCTCAGAAGAAAGTCCGTCAAAACTTCCCTCCTGATAATCCCAAACGAACTTTCCCTCGTCGCCGTCCACAGTCGTTACGAATATTTGCAGCGGATCTTCCTCACCGGCCGCAGCCGTAACTTCCGCCGACCTTCCTTCTCCCGGAGCCCACTTGGTGGAATACGCCATCTCGTCGGTGGGAAGCAGCTGAATTATAGTGCCGATGGACTCGTTGTCCAAAGCGATGATATTCGACCAGGCTTCATCCGCCAAGACCGAGACCGCGCTCAAAAGAGCCAAAACCAAAAAAGTCTTTTTCATATCAATCCCTATTGTTTTTTACTAATGGATATTTTAGCAAAAACCTAATTGGCGTTCAGCAGATTTTCGTAAATGGTCTTGTCTCTTTCCGAGAAGCAGCAGAAGATAACTTCCATTTCCGGATGAGCAGCGAGGAAGGCTTTCGTTTCTCTTACGGCGATCTCAGAGGCTTCCTCGATAGGATATCCGTAAACGCCTGTGGAGATGCAAGGGAACGCAATCGTTTGGCAGCCATTCTCAAACGCAAGTCTCAGCGAATTTTTATAACAATTCGCAAGCTTTTCCGCTTCACCTTTCGTTCCGTCGCAATAGACCGGGCCGACTGTGTGGATGACGTATTTGGCGGGAAGCTTGAAGCCGGGAGTAATTCTGGCCTCGCCGGTCGGGCATCTGACGCCTGACCTGACTTCAGGGACCTTAAGGCAGGCTTCGAACAATTCCCTGCCGGCAGCGCGATGGATAGCGCCGTCCACGCCTCCCCCGCCGAGCATCACCTGATTGGCGGCATTGACGATAGCATCGACCTTCAGAGTCGTGATGTCTCCCTTAACTACGATCATCTTCGCCATTATTCTTCCTCCAGTTCGAAACGCTTTATCATTTTTCCATCGCGCTCTATCGTCTCGAAAAACATCTTAGCAGGGCGTACCCAGAGGCCGCCTTCACCATAGAGTTGGCGATAGACGACCATTTCTTCCAAGGTCTCGGAATCCTTGGCATAGCCCTCCAGGCGATAGCGGTTGCCCTTGAAGTGCCGGAAGGTCCTGCCGATC
>JAFYIM010000054.1 GCA_017538635.1 bacterium | reverse complement strand
GTGCCGCGCTTGAATTCGTCAAAATTCGTGACGCCGTCGGCATCGTAATCTTTCTTCTTCAAATTGAGTCCTATCCAGGGGATGCCTAAAAGCTCGGCTTTCTTCTCCCACCATTCGCTCCAGGCTTCGAAGGAAGCCCGCATAAAAGGGGAAGTCGGGTCCGGATCCTCGCCGTCGCAAAGCCCGTCGCCGTCCGTGTCCCAATAAAGAGGCGCCGTGTAATATCCCTTGACGCCCTTTTGCAGCCGGTAGCCCAAAACCTCCTCGCCGTCGCAAAGTCCGTCGCCGTCGGAATCATAAACGTTCGGGTCGGTGCTGTAAGCGGTCAGCTCGTTTTCCGTCAGAAGGCCGTCGCCGTCGGGGTCGTCCGCGCTTTTCGTTCCGGCGCGGCGGTCCCAAAGCGAAGATATGGCGTTTTTCCTGTCAGGTGTAAATTGCTGCGGCAATTTGCTCTCAGAATCATTGGCAAAAAGAAGCTGCGGCGCCAAAAAAAACGAAAGCAAAGCAAGTATGGTCAGGCTGGGTTTTAGCATAAGGATCCGTTTTCAGTTTGTTCATCCAATTATACCGAAATTTTATGATAGAATAATAATATGCGTATCTATAATTACAGTTTTCTCTTCGTGGCGGCGTTCATGTGTGCCAACTTGGCGCTGTCAGCTCCAAAAGACGCGCTCGCCAAGAAGCACGTCTCCTTCGGCAACGCCGCCATCGAGGAAGCAGACTATCAAAGGGCTGTGGAACACTATGAATCCGCTCTGAAAGAGGATCCCAATTCCAAGAGCGTCATGTATTCCTTAGGCGTCCTTTACATACAGACCGGCGACATCGATAAAGCCCAAGAACTTTTCATGAATTATCTTGAGAAGTATCCCATGGATAAGGACGGACTTTTCGGTCTTTCCAACGCTTATATCATGAAGGGCGAATACGAGAAAGCCGTCCGGCTTCTCAGCCAGGCCGCCGCCAGGGAAAAAGACAACGAAGCGCTACGCCGCAATCTGGGATACGCCCAGTTCCAGTCGGGCGACCTTCCCGGAGCAAAGAAGACTTTGACGGAACTTGTGACAGATTGTCCCTCGAATGCTTTGAATCGTTTCGACCTTGCCTTGGTCCTGTCGGCCGGGAACGACAATGAAAACGCCATCAAACAGGCCAAAGCCGGGCTGCTGCTTTTCCCGGAAGCGGAGGGCAAGATCCTCTATTCCGATCTTCTCGATTCTGTGGGCGGCGCCCTTCTCGGCGAAGCTATCGAGCTTTTCCGCAAGAACGAAATGGACAAAGCCCTGGCGATCCTTGAGCCCTTGTGCGAACGGTTCCCAGACTACGCCAAAGCCCAAGCCTACCTCGGCCACGCCTCCAATCTGAAGCTTCCGCCGGACAGGAAAAAGGCGGAGAAAGCTTATCGGGCGGCGCTCACGGCTACGCGCTTCGTTCCCCTTTCCAGACAGGATCTGGCCATCATCTACGACAACCTAGGCTCCATAGTCCTGAGAAAAGGTGAACTTGAGGAAGCGGAAGGCTACTACAGGGTGGGCATCGCCCAGGAGAGCGAATACGCCCCCGTCTATTTCAACTTCGGGCTTCTGAGAGCCAATAAGGAAGCCTTCACGGAAGCTTCCGTCGCCTTTATGGAC
>JAFYIM010000458.1 GCA_017538635.1 bacterium | reverse complement strand
TTTTCCCGCAGGCGGAAAAAAGCGCGCAGAGCGCCAAAAGCAGAAGTACTTTTTTCATATGTTTCCTTAAATGATATTAATTGCGAATCATGCTCTCTTTCTTAGGAACGCAAGCGACAATATCGCCAGCAGCGCGATAAGGCCAGGCTCGGGAATTTGAGGCCCGAGTTCGATCCTCAGTTTCGAGATCTCGACTCTGTCGTTGTCCTTGGAGCCGTAGATCCTGAATTGATTTATCGTATCGACTGGCGAGAGCGCCTCTCCGGTCATCTCTTCGTTTATGAAAGAGGTCTTCCCGGCGAACGTCACTTCCCTCAGGTATTTTTTATCCGCTCCGATGCTGGAGATGACGTTGAGGTCGATAAATTCCCCGCACTCACCCTTCCAGGTTATGAGGCCCGGCCTTGAAGCGAAATCGGACATCGAAAGCCTCACTTGCCCGTTATCGACCCTCAGAGCGCTCTGGCACTGACGGCTCTCGGCGTCCTGGGTCAGATAGAAGAGTCCTTTCTGCGTCGAGGAGAGTTTCAATTCGGCGGTCATGTAGAGATCCAATGAGTCGCTCACGCCGGAGGGAGACTGCAGGCTGCAGAACGCTCCGATGTCGTCTTGGGCAACTCCTTCTCCGGAACCGCTGGTGAAGACAAGACGCTTCTCGTTCGTGTAAGGCAGATCAAGCGTCGCTTCGTCCTCCACGGTCGCCACGAGGTCAACGCAGACGTCGTCCAGACAAAGCGCGCCGCTTCCCCACTGGAAGAACCTTACGGCCGTAAAGACGTCGCCGGGCTGTTCCTGACTGCAAAGGGCGCGGCAGTTTTCTGTTTGGCCGTTGATGCTCACCTGCCTGAGGACGTGCCTGTACTTGCCGTCGCTGTCCGTGATGTGGGCGGCATCGTAAATAAGTTCAAGGTCGGCCCAGGCGCCGGGAGCGATGGACCCGCTGGAATGGAATTCCCTGTGAGTCTCGTCGGAGCCCTGGCTGTTCACATGGTAAGCCCCGTTTTCGTAGGTAAGCTGGTTTTCCACGATGGAGGGATCCCAGAGGCCGATGTTTTTCGAAATGTCGCCTTCAGGGCAGACGCGGCAGCGGATCCTGATGTAACGGCCGGCGTAGCTTCTGCACCAGCCCTCGTCAAATTCCGGCAGGCCCAGATGCACGCCCCACAAACCGTCGGTGTTGCCAAGCCTCAGGTAGCGGCTGCCTTCGCTGTCTTCTTTGATGATCGCGTTGCCGTTGACTTTGTTTTCGCCGTAGGCGGCATACCAGCCGCCTTTGCCGATCATGTCGGTTCCGTTGTCATAAGTTTCGAAGTTTTCGTTGACTAAGCGTTTGAAGACGAACTTGTCGCCTTCGTTCTCCGCCACTTCCAGCTTGTTGCCGGAAGAGAGACTCCAGTTGACGTCGCAGATCGGTCCGGTCGGCTCGTCGCTGCCGAATTCGTAAAGCACCCACCCTTCCTTCTTGCTGCCGCAGGGGCAGCCGAAGCGCAGGTATTTTTCCTCGCCGTTCAGCCTGACCCAGAGAACGCCTGTGGCGTATTTTTTCTCGTT
>JAFYIM010000457.1 GCA_017538635.1 bacterium | reverse complement strand
TCTATCTCACGGAGCTATTGAAAGGCACCGACATGGCGGAGATCCAGAAGAAAGTCAGGGAATTCGAGCAGAACTGGGTCAATAACGGCCCGGACGGCGCCACGGAGCCCGATAACGATCCGGCCAAGTGGACGGCCAGGACTTTAAAGGACGCCGCGCAATTGAAAGAGCTTTTCGAGAAGCGCAACAAAGAGATGGTGGAAAAAGACAGAGGCGTTTTCTTGGGAACCTGGAACGCCAGCGAAAAGCACGTTCTTACCAACGTGCACTTCCTGGTCTCCAACAACGTGACCGGCCCGGGGAAATACCAGGTCATGGTCAAGGGCGGCGGCTACAAGCGTCCCTGCACGATCGCCATCGCCATGAACGGCAAACCGGTGGCTAAGGGCAAGGCGCTCCCCATTGACACTACGAGAAGGGAAGAGGCGCGCTACGAGATCGATCTGAAGGAGCACAGCCCCGGCGCCAGCTACACCGTGGAGATCTTCTTCAAGCCTCCCTGCAACGGCAACGGAGCGGAGATCTTCCTGAAGAAAATGGGAAAATAAGCTTGCTTTTGAGGCGCGGCGCGAGCCGCGCCTTTTTTTTATGTTCGCCCCTTGATAGGAAAAGGCGCTTTTTGTATAATCATAAAATCATAAATTTAAAAGTTTCAATTAATCCCAACCAAACTCCAAAAGTATGAAAAATGTCCCGGTAGAAAAGATCAGAAACGTCATCGTGGTCGGCCACGCCGCTTCCGGCAAGACGAGCCTTGTCGAAGCCATGTTAAACAAAACGGGTATGACCCAGAGACTAGGGACGATCCTTGATAAGAACACCGTCTCCGACTGCACCCCCGAGGAGCAGGAAAGAGGCGTTTCTATTCACGGCAGCAACCTTTACTTCACGACCAACGGGCACAACGTCTTCGTAGGCGACATGCCGGGCTACACCGATTTCGTAGGCCAGGTCGTCGCCAACGCCGCGGTCGCCGACAGCGCGATCGTCGTCGTGGACGCTACCAAGGGCGTGGAAGTTGGCGCCATCCAGAACGTCAAGATCCTTGACAAGTACGAACTGCCCCGCATGTTCGTCATCAACAAGGCTGACAAGGAAAGCGCGAAGTTTGAAGAAACTCTGGCCGCGCTGGTGGAAGACTTCGGCAGCAAGTGCTGCCCCATAGTCATCCCCGTCGGCATGGAAGCCAATTTCAAAGGCGTCGTCTCCCTCTTCGGTTCCGACGCCGGAGGTGCTGATCCCGCGCTCTTCGAGGAAATGAAAACGAAGCTTATCGAAGCCGTCGCCGAGACCGACGAAGCTTTGATGGAAAAATATTTCGGCGGCGAACTGACCGACGCGGAAGTCGCCACGGCCTTCAAGGCCGGCGTGGCCAAGGGCCTCCTTTGCCCCGTTCTCGTCACCAGCGCCACCAGTTTGACGGGCGTCCAGGAAGTCATCGACGCCATATTGAACTATCTGCCCAGCCCCGCCGACAAGGGCGCCAAGAAAGTGGGCGACACCGAGCTCAAGCCCGATCCGAACGCTCCGGCCTGCGCTTACGTCTTCAAGACTGTGACGGACGCTTCCATCGGACAGATCACCTTCATGCGCGTCTATCAGGGCAAGATCTCTTCCGGCACCGAAGTTCAGAATCAGACTAGCGGCCAGAAGGAACGTTTCGGCGACCTCATGATCATGCAGGGCAAAGAGCGCATCGTCGTTGACTCTGCCTTCCCGGGCGAGATCGTGGCTGTCTCCAAGCTTAAAAAGACCAGACTGAACGACTGCCTCGGCGCCGTGAAAGTCGATTTCCCGCCGATCGAGTTCCCGAACCCCGTCATGACCGTGGCCGTGACCGCCGCCAAGCAGGGCGATGAAGAAAGGATCTCCGAAGGTCTGAACAGGCTGATCGAAGAGGATCCCACGATCCATGTCGATCGTCCGCAGGAAACGCACGAGCTTTTAGTCTCCGGTATGGGCGACGTGCACCTCGACGTCTCCTTCCGCTGGCTCAAGGACAAGTTCAGAGCCGAAGTCAAGACCGCTACTCCGAAGGTCGCTTACCATGAAACCATCCGCGGCACCGCGGACGTCAGATATCGTCATAAAAAGCAGTCCGGCGGCGCCGGCCAGTTCGGCGAAGTGGCTATCCGTCTGAAACCGAACGAAAGAGACAAAGGCTATGAGTTCAAGGATATGATCGTGGGCGGCGTTATCAGTGGCTCCTTCATTCCTTCCGTTGACAAAGGCATCCAGTCCCGCATGACAGAAGGCGTCATCGCCGGCTGCCGCGTCGTGGACGTCATCGTCGAACTGTACGACGGCAAAGAGCACCCGGTGGACTCCAAGGATATCGCCTTCCAGATCGCCGGCCGCATGGCTTTCAGCGAAGCGATCAAGAAAGCGGACCCCATTCTCTTGGAGCCTATCATGAACGTGACGATCGCCTGCCCGCAGGAATTCATGGGCGACATCAACGGCAATATCAACTCGAAGCGCGGCCAGATCATGGGCATGGACGTGGACGGCAATCTGCAGGTCATCAAAGCCCAGGTCCCGCAGGCGGAAATGTTCCGCTTCTGCTCCGAACTGCGCTCCATAACGGGCGGCGCCGGCAGCTACTCCATGGAGTTCTCGCACTACAGCGAAGTTCCGCCGAACATCGCCCAGCAGATCAAGACCGCCTACGAAGCCACCAAGAAGAATGTGGAAGAATAAGATCATAAACATTCTTGACAGCATAAAGGGCCGCCGCGTGCTCGTGGTCGGCGACGTTATGCTCGATCACTTCGTGAGAGGCGAGGTCAACAGGATCTCCCCGGAAGCGCCTGTCCCCGTCGTTCGGGTGACCAGCGAGAGCGACATGCCGGGAGCCGCCGCCAACGTCGCCATGAACCTGGCGTCTTTGGGCGCCGTGCCCGTCATGGTCGGCGCTATAGGCAATGACGCCGACGGCGCGCACTTAAAGGATCTTCTGACCAAAGCCGGCGTTGATTGTTCCGGGCTCATCGCGAGCGAATCGATCCACACCACCAGGAAAGTGAGGATAATTGCGAGAAGCCAGCACGTCGTGAGAGTGGATTGGGACGGCATCATCAGTGAAGACGACCCGGTGCATGAAAAGCTCTACGCCGCGGTCAGGGAACTCGCCCCGACGTGCGAAGTTCTTATCCTTCAGGATTACAACAAAGGGCTTTGTGACAAGGCTCTGAACGAAACGATGGCCGCCTCCGGAAAGCCGCTTTTGGTCGATCCGAACCGCTACTGCCCGACGCCTTACATCGGCTCCTTTGCGACGCCGAACCTCGAGGAAGCATTGATCCTTTCCGGCTACACTCCGAAGGGAGCGGCTGTCGAGGAGCTTGCTTCCATAGCGGAAGCCTTTTTTAAGCGCCATAACGTGAAAAGCCTCGTCATTACCCTAAGCGAGCACGGAATAGCCCTCTGCGAGCGAGACGGGGCCGTTAAAAGGGCGAAGGCGGCGACCTTGCGGGGCGTCTTCGACGTCTCCGGCGCCGGCGACACCGTCGTGGCCGTTCTCGGCGCAGCCTTGGCTGCGGGCGCCTCTAGTTGGGACGCCTGCCAATTGGCGAACATCGCGGGCGGCATCGTGGTCGGGAAATCCGGCACGGCCAGCACAACCATTGAAGAACTTAGGTCGAACCTGCCTGAAATAGAAAATTAGTTAAATCCCAAACTCAGGAGTTTTATATGAGTGGACATAATAAGTGGTCAAGCATTAAGCACAAGAAAGCGGCTGCCGACGCCAAGCGCGGCAAAGCCTTCTCTAAGATCTCCAAAGAGATCACCATCGCGGCCAAGGACGGCGGCGGCGATCCCAACATGAACCCCAGGCTCAGAACGGCCATTCTGGCGGCCAAAGCCGTCAACATGCCGCAGGACAACGTCACCCGCGCCATCAAGAAAGGCACGGGCGAACTCCCCGGCGTCTCCTATGAAGAGATCATCTACGAAGGTTACGCTCCCGGCGGCGTGGGCCTCATCATCGAGGTCCTGACCGACAACAGGAACCGCGCGGCCGCCGAAGTGAGAACGACCCTCGACAAGAGGGGAGGCTCCCTGGCCAACAACGGCGCGGTCGCCTGGCAGTTCAACAAGAAAGGCGTCATCAGAGTGCCCCTCAACAAGGCTACCGAGGACGACCTCTTCATGCTGGTCTCCGACGCCGGCGCCGAGGACATGAACTCGGACGAGGAAAACTTCGAGATCACCTGCGGCATCTCCGAATTCGAAGCTGTCAAGAAAGCTCTTGAAGACGCCAAGATCGACTACATCGAGGCCAACCTCGAGCAGATTCCTGCCTCCACCGTCGATGTCAACGACGTCAAGACCGCCAAGCAGGTCCTGACGCTTATAGACGCCCTTGACGAACTGGACGACGTGCAGAACGTTTACGCCAACTTCAAGATGGAAGATTCCGTCATGGAGCAGGCCTCCGAGGAATGAGCGACCCTTCTTACCAAAGACGGACCAAACATCCTACTCTTAGCGTCACGCACTACAAAGACACCATCTATCTTTACTGCGACGGCGCTTGCAAAGGCAATCCCGGACCCGGTGGGTGCGGGATCGTCCTTCTCTATAACCAGTACAGGAAGAACTTCAGAGTCTAT
>JAFYIM010000456.1 GCA_017538635.1 bacterium | reverse complement strand
TCCCGCAAAGGCGGGATCGGCATCGGCACAACGGAGAGGCGGTAGTAGAGATCCTCGCGGAATCTTCCGGCCGCGACCGCAGCCTCAAGGTCTTTGTTGGTGGCGGCGATCACGCGGCAGTCCGTTTTTATCGTCTGCGTTCCGCCAAGCCGCTCAAAAGTCCCCTGCTGCAGGGCTCTCAGGATCTTGGCCTGAGTTTCCAAGGCCATGTCCCCTATCTCGTCCAGGAAGATCGTGCCGGTGTCCGCCAGTTCGAAGCGGCCCTTCCTTTGGGCGACCGCGCCGGTGAAGGCGCCCTTCTCATGCCCGAAGAGCTCGGACTCGAGAAGCTGGTCATGCAGAGCGGCGCAGTTCACCTTGACGAAAGGCTTGTCGCTTCTTGCGCTTTTTTCCTGGATAAAATTCGCCAGGACTTCCTTGCCGGTCCCGCTCTCGCCTGTCAGAAGAACGCTCGCCTCGCTTCTGGCGACCTTTTCCGCCAGCGCGAAAATATCTTTCATAACTGGGCTTTCGGCAATATAGTCGTCAGAGCCAAGCTTGGACTGCTTTTCCGGTTCGTCCTGTTTCTGAAGGCCTATTTTTATGGTCTTCATGAGAACGCTCATGTCGAGCGGCTTCAGGATGTAGTCGTAAGCCCCGGCTTTGACGGTCTGCACCGCGTTCTCGATCGTTCCGTAAGCTGTCATGATCAGGATCGGCACGCGCTCATCTATCTTTCTTATTTCTTTTACCGCCGTGAGGCCGTCCATTTCCGGCATGCGCATGTCCATTAAGACAAGGTCGGGATGCTGCGTTTTCACGCATTTGACCGCCTCGCTCCCGTTCGTCACTTCCATAACGGAAAAACCCGCGTGCTCAAGGTTAGCCCTCAGCATGTCGCGGTGCGCCCTGTCGTCGTCGGCGACCAGTATCCAATTTTCGTGAGTCTTGATCATTTGTCAAAGGAATCCGCATCCGGGAGCAGGATCTCGAAGATCGCGCCTCCCGTGGCGGCGTTGCGGGCGGTTATTGTGCCCTTGTGTTCGGTAACGGCTTTCTCCACGCTGGCCAAGCCTAAGCCTGATCCTTCCGCCTTCGAAGTTATGAAGGGATCGAAGATGTGTTCCATAAGATCCGGCTTGATGCCCATGCCGGAATCCTGGAAAGTAACGGAAAGGAAGTCTCCGCTTCTTCTGCAGCGGATCCTCAGTTCCCCCCCGTAAGGCATGGCGTCATAGGCGTTGACGCAAAGATTAAGAGCGGCGCGCATAAAGACTGCCTCGTCGAGCATAACGTCAGGAAGGTCAGGTCCCAGGTCAATGACAAGGTCAACGCCTCTCGACTGCGCATCGGAATCCTCCATGGCGACCAGCTGATCGAGGAACTCCTTTATTTGGCAGCGCCTCGGGTTCAGAGCATCCGGCTTGGCAAAATTCAAAATGCCGGTGATGCGGTTGTTGAGCCTGTCTATTTCCCTCAGCATAACGTCGGAGTGTTTGGAATAGACCTCGTCTTTCGTCTCCTCAGCGTGCTTCTTGAAAAGCTCGATGAAACCTCTTATGGAGCTCAAGGGATTTCTCAGGTCGTGGGCGATGGCAGCGGCGGCCCGGCCTATCGTAACGAGCCTGTCGTTGAAGATCTTTTCCGACTGCAATGCGGCGTTCTGCTCCTCCGCGATCTTAAGCGACCGCTCCACGCTGCGTTTTTCTCTGGTGAAGCTTACGATGAAGATAAGGAAGAACGTTATGATCGCGAAGATCGCCAGGAAGATGAGCCCGTGGACTCTCCTGGGATTCACATAAGCGGAATACGTTTCCGTAGGGATGCCGATTATGGCCAGCGGAAGATCGTCGCCCTTCATGTTCAGAAGTTCGAAATGGCAGGAACTGCCGGTCAGAAGGCGGCAGAAATAGCGTATATCCGCTCTCCGGCGATTCTGGATCTCGCTGTTCTCATCCAAAGAATTGGAATAACTGTTGGCGCCGGGAACTCTCCGTGTTCCGGAATTAAGGTAATACGTGAAGACCGGGGTGCAGAACAACATGTAGCGCCCGTCTTTGCTGGTAAAATGGAAAGCCCTGAATCCGTTGGTCGGAACGCTCCTGTCCCTAAGCTCCGCAAGATAGCGCATGGGCAATTCCTTCATACCGGCGTTGAAGACCTGCATGTTCGGCATCAGGAAAGAATAAATGCTGGCCGAGGAATTGCGGCAGACGTACAAAGTGACGTTTGTGAAGTCGCTGATCGACATGTCCCTGAAACGCCCCCTGCCCACCCAGGAATGAAAGCTTGTCATAAGCGTGTTGCCTTCCCTGATGGCCGTCATTCTCGCGTATTCCGTGAAAAGCGCGTGGTCGCGGTAGGAATACGAGAAAGCGACAGCCACAATCAGCACCGCCAGGAAAAGCGATGAGAACAAAGGCAGTCTTCTGACTAAGCGGGGGTTGGTCATGCTTTATTCAGGCTTTTCTTCTTTAGTTTCTTTTTCTTCCTTTTCCTCTTCCTCAATCTTCGGTTCCGTCGGCCTGCCGTCGGGACCAAAGCCGATGCCCAGGCGGATCAGCTCTTTTTTGGCCAGCGGCACATTTGTTATGCCAAGGCTCTCCAATACGCGGCGCTCAAGGTAATTCAGATGAAAGCGGAAATACCATTCGGTGTAGTTGTAAACGTTGGTCTCGCCTTCCACGACATCGTAATAGTTGCTGATGCAGTTAGTAACGACTTTTTCGTAACTGTTGCTAAGCGTATCCGTTTCAGTAACGATCACGGTGTTTGTGGTTATGACCCAGAAATTCGTCCAGACCTTCTCCCTTTCGATGCTGAAGTCGCCGATCTTGGCGACCTTCACGACCGGAATGGGGATCCAGCGGGCCACGCCCGGCTCCATGCCGTG
>JAFYIM010000455.1 GCA_017538635.1 bacterium | reverse complement strand
TGATCTACTCGCGCCAGCCCAGCGTCCACCTTTATCAGATCCTAATAAAGGACAACGCTGAGGAAGGAAAACTGGATCCTGAGACCAGGATCAAAGACATCAGGTCGCAGCTGGTGCAGGGCGCCAACTTCCAGAGACTGGCCCTCATGTATTCCGAGGGTCCGATGAAGGATTCCGGCGGCGACTGGGGCCTCATTGAAAAAGGCCACTTCGGCGAAGAAATGGCCGACGTTGAAAGAGCCGCCTTCAACCTTGCTCCCGGACAATTCAGCGACATTATAAAGACCCGCTTCGGCTACCACATCGTCTATGTCAGCGCCAAACAGGACGCCCACGTGCAGACGGAAAGGGAAGCCTACGACGACATCTACCGCAGAGTCGCCGAATCCAAGAGCGCCTCTGTTTACGAGCCCTATATGAACGGCCTCAGACGCTCCTGCAGCATCGAGATCTTCGACCCTGAACTTATGGAAGCCAAGCCCTCCACCAGACCCGGCAAAAAGGTCGGCGACTTTATGACGAAACCCGCAACCGTCAAAGAAACAGCTGAGGAGGCCGTCGAGACGGTTCCCGTTGTCAGCGAAACAACTGTTGAATCCGCGGAAAGCAAACCGATTGAGTTAACGGAAAAGACGGAAGAGAAGATCGAAGAAAAAGTTGAAGTGAAAGTTGAGGAAAAAGTCGAAGAGACTGGCTCCGCTTTCGACACTCCCGCAGTAACTGAAACTGTTGAAACCGTCGAAGTCAAAGAAACGGCCTTCGACGTGCCTGAAAGCAAACCCGAAAAAGTTGATCCTCTGAAAGAACTCGATGCGCAGCTGGACGCTTCCGCCGCCGACCAGAATCTGCCCGGCGCCAAACCCAGCCATGAAGCGCCGGTCTTCGAGATGCAGGAAGTCGAGGTGAAATAATGCTAATTCTCGGCATCGATCCCGGCACGCGCGTTACAGGCTACGGCCTAGTCCGCTCTGAAAGCGGAAAAATGGAGTGCGCGGAATTCGGTGTCATAAAGAATTCCGCCTCGCTTCCTCTCGTAGAATGCTACGCCAGGATCTTCGAAGGGATCGATGAGCTTTTGAAAAGCTACGACGTGACGACGGTCGCGGTCGAAAGCCAGTTCTTCTACAAGAACGCAAGGAGCGCCCTGAAGATCGGCGAAGCCAGAAGCGCCGCCGTTCTTCCCGCAGCCCTGAGGAGAATTCCCGTGATGGAATACTCCCCCACCAGAGTGAAAAAGGCCGTGGTGGGAATAGGCGCCGCCACGAAAGACCAGGTGCAGGCCATGGTCACGAACATGCTCAGGATCAAGGACACCCGCATGCTGCCGGACGCCTCGGACGCTCTGGCAATCGCGATAACCCATATTCACGCCCTCAAGTACGGGCAGACCATAACCGACGCGGAGGAAAAATGATCACGTTTCTGGAAGGCATTATAGATGAGAAAGAACCGACCTTTGTCGTTTTAAACGTAGGCGGCGTCGGCTATGAAGTCAGCATTTCTCTCAACACTTACGAAGCTCTCCCTCCCGCCGGCGACAAGGTCAGGATCCTGATCTTCCATCACCTCAGGGAAAATGAAGAGAAACTTTTCGGCTTTTCAAGCAGAGAAGAAAGAGAAGTCTTTTTGAAACTTATAGAAGTGTCCGGCATAGGGCCGGCCTCGGCGCTCCTTATCCTTAGCAGCCAGCCGATAGGGACTCTCTGCCATACGATCGCTTGCGAAGACGTCAAGGCCCTCTCCTCCATCAAAGGCATCGGCAAGAAGACCGCCGAAAGGATCATCGTGGAACTTAAGGACAAGCTGACGCACCTGGCCGGCAAGACCGCGCCAAGTGGCATCTCCAAAAACGCCGCCGACGCCGTCATGGCGCTCGTCGCCCTTGGCTTCCGCCAGACGGAAGTTCAGGAAGCCGTTCAGAAAGCTCTGCAGAAAGACCCGGACGCCTCCACAGACCAGCTCGTAAGATACGTCATCCAGAACCGGAACTGATATGCCGAAAGTCGCCTGCTACGGTTCCCTTGTCAGGGACATCATATATCACGTCCCCCACTTCGTAAAACCCGGGGAAACTCTGCCCGCCGAAGACCGCAACGTTTTTTACGGCGGCAAAGGCTTCAACCAGTCGATCGCGCTGAAAAAAGCCGGCCTTGCGGACGTGTTTCAGGCCGGTAGCTACGGACCGGACGGATATGATTTCCTGGAGTATTTGGAAAAGGAAGGCGTAGCCACAGACTTTGTTTATCCAGTCTCCGTCCCCCAGGGGCACGCCGTCATTCAGGTGATCCCATCGGGGCAAAACGCCATAGTGCACTTCGGCGGCTCCAACCACTGCGTGCCCGAAAAGCTTATAGGCGACCTTAAGAACTTCCTTTCCGAAGGCGACTGGTTCATAGCCCAGAACGAAGTGAACCTTCTGCCGGAAATAATGAACGCTTTGGCAAAAAAAGGCGTTGTGATCGCTTTCAACCCCTCCCCTTGCGACGATTCTATAAATTCTCTTCCGCTTGATAAAACATCTTACCTCATCGTCAATGAAGTGGAAGGCGCGGCCATTTCCGGCGTTCCCTCCGACCGCCCGGAAGAGATTTTAAAGGTGATGCGGGAAAAATTCCCGAACACAAAAACGATTTTGACCCTGGGAGAAAACGGCGCTTTTTACGACGACGGAAAAGAAGTGATAAAGCAGAACGCCTATAAAGTCAAAGCCGTCGATACCGTGGGTGCCGGCGACACTTTCTCAGGCTACTTCTTCGCTTCAATCATCAACGGCCTGGCGCCCAAGGACGCCCTTGATCTCGCCTCCAAAGCTTCCGCCATTTCCGTAACGAGGCCCGGCGCGGCCCCCTCCATTCCAAATCTCAAAGAAGTTTTGCACTACAAATTTTAGGAACCATTATGTCTAGAGATCTTCCCCATTGGCAATTAAAGGAACTTTATCCTTCCCTGGATTCCCCGGAACTGAAGGCTGATCTATTGAAGATCAAAAACAACGTAGCCGCTCTGAAGGAATACGAATTTCCTCCCTGCCCAAAGAGCGTTGAGGAGCTAGCTAGTGATCTTTCAAAAATGATCAAGCTGGAAGAAGAACTAATAGATCCCGTGGAAGCGATCGGCGTTTACTGCCATTCCATCATAACGACCGACTCCTACAACGGCGAAGCCGTGAGGATCGACTCTTCTTTGGACGGCGCCAAGATCGCCCTTAGTCTTCTGCAAGTCCGCTATCTCAAATGGCTGGCCGCCGTCCCTCAAAAACTTTGGGATGATTTCTGGTCATCCTCCGCTTCCGAAGAATTGAAAGATTTCCGCTTCGCCCTGCAGGAAGAACGCGACAACGCCGCTCACCTTCTTAGCGAAAAGGAAGAAGAACTGGCCGCCAAACTGGAGCAGTGCGGAACGCAAGCCTGGGCTAAGATGCAGGGCCTCATCACTTCCAGGGCGACCGCCGAATTCACCGTTGACGGCGAAACGAAAAGAATGCCGCTGACAGCCATCAGGGCTTATCAGACCAACAGCGACCCCGAGGTAAGATTAAGAGCGCAGAAGACCGAGGAGGCCGCCTGGAAGACTATTGAGGATCAGATCGCCGCCTGCTTAAACGGCGTCAAAGGCAGCGCCAACACCATGGCGAAAGCCAGAGGCTACTCCTCCGCTCTCGAGCAGAGCCTTAGAATCTCCCGCTTAGACGACGAGACTTTCTCCGCTCTCTGGGATGCCATGCAGCGCTCCTTCCCTCTTTTCAGGCGCTACTTCAAGAGCAAAGCCAAGAAACTCGGGCTTCCGAAACTGCGCTGGTGCGACCTGGACGCTCCTGTGGGAAACAGCACGAAACGTTATTCCTTCGAGGATTGCCAATCTTTCCTGCTCAGACATTTCGCGAATTTCACGTCGGAAATGCACGACCTGGCCAAAAGAGCTTTCGACAACAATTGGATCGACGCCGAACCAAGGGACGGCAAACGCGGCGGCGCTTTCTGCATGCCCATAAGGAAACTTGAGGAATCCCGCGTCATGGCCAACTACGGCTACAACTTCGATTCCGTAAACTGCCTGGCTCACGAACTGGGACATGCCTTCCACAACTACTGCATGAAAGGCCTTCCAGCCAAGCAGCGCAAGTGCCCCATGACTTTGGCTGAGACCGCCTCCATCATGAACGAGGTCGTGGTC
>JAFYIM010000454.1 GCA_017538635.1 bacterium | reverse complement strand
CGGTCATGGAGGAGATGGCGGAGAAGGGGACGTCCCTTATGGGAATGAGAGCGTGCACGACGGAAAGGCCCATCAAGGGGACCGGAACGATGGAAACGGATTCCACTTTGCCGGTGACGGTCAGATCCTCATTGTGGAAAGACAAAACAGCTTCTAGGCCGGGCTGGATCTCGTTGGAGAAATTCAGCGGCGCCACCACGCGGGCGTAGATGGGATCCTCGTTGACAACTCTTAGGATGGTCTTGACCTCCGGGTCAAGCGAGACCTGCGTGATGCGCCCGTTTACAGGGGTCGTAACCGTCCTGGCTTCCAGGCGGTCGTTGACCATTTCCAGTTCTTTCTGCGCGACGCGCAGTTCCGCTTTGGCCGTATTTATGACGTTGGAGGAGCAGGCCATTTTGCGGGCGTTCAGGTCGGCTTCCGCCACGCTGATCTCCGCGAAACGGCTGTTCAGCTCCTCCTCCGCCTGCTGCACCTCGTCGTTGGAAATGTAGCCGGTGTTGTAGAGCACGCGGCGGCGCTCCACGAGGGGAAGGTAGCTGTAATAATTCGTGTAGGCCAGGGAGACGAGTTTTTCGCCTTCCGTGACGCGCTCCTGCAATTCGCCGGAGAGAAGATTGTCCAAGGTGGCCTGGTACATATCGACCTTGGCCTGGAGCATCTTCTTCTGCGATTCGTCGTAGAGGGAGTGGAAGGTCAGGACATGATCGCCAACTTTGACTAGGGACCCTTCTTTAATGCCGGGCGCCAATTCCGTGTTGACAACGTCGTAGCGGTCGAAGCGGAAGGTCGTGACGCCGGCCAGGGCCTGCATGCGGCCTTTCAGGTGCTTGGCTATAAAGTCCCCGGGCCTTTCCTGCTGAATCGTCCACTGCTCGGAAGCTTCCAGTTCAAAAGGACACTTCAAAGCGGCGACGTCGGTCTGCAAAACGAAATACAGAACGACGCCGGAAATGGCGATAATGAGGAAATATCTAAGCCAAAGCCACACTTAAGAACTCTCTTAACTACCTTCTGAGGAAAGCGCCGGCAAGAGCCAGCAGAGCCATCAGGGCGAAAGCCGGTTCGGGAACACTGTTGGTTTCGCAAGGCGTTCCGTAGATCGCGACCGATGCGGCCCAGGCGTTTGGCTGGGTGTTGTCGGCGTTGGGATCGCTCAACTCAAGACTTGGGCCAAGTCCGGCGCAGCCGGTGGGCCAGGGAGCGGTGGATTTGAAAGTGACAACGTCCACTTCCTGCCCGTTGGCATTCTGAAGAGAGATAGTGTCGCCGGTGTTGGAGAGGCCGAAGTCAAATTCGTAGATGGCAGCGCCCACAGGCAGAGCGTAAACCGTCTCAATGGCGGCCTGGCGGTCGGTGATGAGCAGGAATTCCCTGGCGCCCAACACAGTGTCCTTGGGGAGACGGTACTTGTCGTCGCTCGTCTCAAAACGCCAGTAGCTGACGTCAATGTCTTCGTCGGTGCGGTTGAAGAGCTCCACGTATTCGTAGTTCTTGCAGTTGCCCTTCGTGTTGGTGTAGGCTATGTCGAGGCACTGGTACATGATCTCGTTGATGACGACGCCGGAATAAACGGGATCGTTAGTGACGACGTACATGTAGGGGGCCCTGTAGGCGTTCCAGTATTTTCTCAGGGTGTTGCCGCTGTAATCTTCGACCAGGGCGTAATAGAAGACGGTGGTGCCTTCTTCCAGAGCGGGAAGATTGCAGACCCATTCGTTGCCTTCCAGCAAATTCATGCTCTTGGCGGTGTAATCGCCGTTTTCGGAAGTGGAGTAGAAGATCTTGGCGCTCTTTACAGCTTTGTCATCTCTGCTGT
>JAFYIM010000453.1 GCA_017538635.1 bacterium | reverse complement strand
GTTGATCTCGGAAGTTTCGGGCAAAGTTATGTTACTGTGCGGGCCGGTTCCGGCAGCGTCTTCTTCTATGAGAATTTCGAAGCGCCCTACATGGAAGAGGGCGAGATCACGGGCCAATACAGATGGGACGGCAAGAAGGAAGACGGTTACGGCAAGCCTTACAACGAGATGATCGTTACGAACGTTGACTTCGGCATCGACGGTCCTTGCGCGCATTTCTACAGGGGTTCCGGATGGGACGGCTACACTTGCAAGATAGGGACGCCCAAGAATCCGCTTGTCAGGGTCTCCATGACGCTTTACAAAGGATCAGACGGCGATGTCAACGAATTCGCCATCCGACAGAACTACTGGAACAATGCCGCGGATTTCAATCTGCGCTGCAGCGAAGAAGGCTTAAAGATCTACGGCTTCTGCAGCCGCGAAGAAAAATATCCTCTCGTAGGCGAAACGACGGCGCCCTTTGACGAATGGTTCCCATTCTCTTTTACTCTGGACTATGAGCGCTATGCCCTGACCAGCCTGACCTTTGGCGATTTCACCACGAACTACGCCAAGGGCATTCCGCTCCGCAATATGCCAAACGATTTCACGAATCCGACGGACTTCCTCGACAGGCTCGCGATCAGCGGCGGAGGAGAAAACACCGAGGATGCCAAACTTTTCATCGATAGCGTTAAGGTAGAGCTGCTGAACAGGGAAAACAAGCCTATCCCGAGTTGGGGCGGTGTGACGAACCTTGGGGACGAAGGATTGACCAATATTTTCTATACGACGGTCCTGAACTACGGATCGGCTGATTTCGATTATGCCCTCCAAGTGATCGACTATTCCTACTGGTTCCTTCCTTACTCTATCAGCGGTTCGGTCTCCCGCACCGCCAATCTTTGGTTTGTCCTTTACAAGAACTTTTTCCCCGACGGATTCTTCCGCTCACGCGTTAAGATGGATTATTGGGACTGGGACGAATCCAACAGAGGCTCTCTGACTTCCCTTTACACTTACTCCAAGGGCGGCTGGTTCTACACCTCCGACTTTGAGGAACCTTATTACAATTTGGGATCCGTTAGCGGCCAGGACACCTGGACAGCCAGGGGATCTCAAAGCATTGTTTCCTTTGACAAGAGACAGTGCCTGGAAATGTGCGAGGACGGTTATGCCAGAACTTCTTTAAAGCTTCCCAAAAACTCTGAATACAAGATCAAGCTTCTCTATTACATGGAATATTCCGAAGGGGAGGGAAAAGTCAGGATCAGCGGTGACAACGCCAGCCTAAGGGACATGGACAAAAATCTGAAAGGCAACTTCCCGCTTTACATAGATCTTGACCACGAGAGCGGCGAAAGCGTTCTCTCCTGCATGGCGGAAGGCGTTTTGACAAATCTGATGTCTGCTCCCCTTGACAAGTGGAACGAACTGTCAATAACGGTTGACACAGCGCCGGCAGCCTCCTGCGTAAGATCGATCACATTGAACGACGATGTCATGGAGTTCGACGAGGGAGACCTGCCCCTGGAGGACCGTTATCTGGAAAAGGACATAGACATGCTCGAGATAGCCATGGAGAACAGCGTGGGCTTTTACGTTGACAATCTTATCGTATGCGCTTCAGACATCCCCGAGCCGGCGCTCCTGGCACTCCTTGCTTTTCTCTCCTTCATATTTATTAGAAAGAAAAAATAGAGAGGGTATTTCTTTATTTTTCCTTGCACTTCTGTTATAATTTCTTCAAGAGTAGGGATAACCAACCGTATAACCAACCAACACCACCAACAAGGTTTTTATGTTCAATATCGTATTCCTGGACGCCGATTCGCTCGGCATGCTTGATCTCTCGCCCATTGCAGAGCAGGGGGCTCTCATGGT
>JAFYIM010000452.1 GCA_017538635.1 bacterium | reverse complement strand
TGGCGGAGCGGGCCGGTTTGGGAGCCGTTTTCACTTCAGAGCCGCCTTCAACTTTCGGCGCCTCTTCAGCCACTCTTGAGCTTCCCCTCACGGTGCCTCCCGCCGGCGTTCCCAAGCGAAGCGGCTGTCCCTGCATCGGAGCTTCCATGAACTCCACAGGATTCTCCTCTTTCTTCTCAAGGGGAGCCGTCTCTACCTTAGGCGCTTCGCCGGCGGCCGGAGCCTGCGCTTTCTCTTCCTGTTCGGAAACCGGCTGGCTTAGAAGATTTCTGAGTTTCTCATTGTATTTGTAATCCGGCAGGATGTCGCAGGTAAGCTTGAAATAGTGCACCTGCAATCCGTACTGGTACATGGTCTTCTCGGAGGGAACTATCACGTTCTCAAAACGCAGCTGACGCTGCATGTTTTCTTCGAAAAGCAGATAATCGGCGTTCCTCGAATAACCCTCCACCGTCATAGTGTTGTTCTTATCGACGCCTATTGACGTTATCCAGAGATTGGTCGTCATGCAGGAGGAAATTCCCGCCAAGACTGAATTCCAGGAAGTCTTCCTCGATATGACGCCCTCAATGTCGTTGACGGCCTTCTGAAGCTGCTGGTTACGCTTCTCCAGGGCGTCCACCTTCTTGGTCTCCGTCAGTTTGCTCTTCAATTCCTTGTTCTTCGCCTCGACCTTGGCGTTGCTAATGAGAACCGCTATGCCAAGGATAAGAAGCGCTATCAAAGCAACGGCGGCCACGCCGATTGCAAGTTTGATGAGCATCTTCCGGCGCATGGCCAGAAGCTGGAGCTTGACTACGTCGACCGGCAGAAGATCGATGTAGATCGCCGCTTCGTCGACCTGGGCCAGGGCGGCGCCCAGGACGGCCGAGAAAGACGGACCGAAAAGATCCTTGCCTTTCGCTTCTATCGCCTCCAGTCCGTTCAAGTACAAGGGCGCGTCTATGCCCAAAGGCGCGGACAATGCGCGGCAGACTTCCGGCCTGGCCGCTCCGCCGCCGGAGACGCAAACCTGAGTGATGTTTTCGCTCAGGCCGCGGTTTTTAAGGAAACGTATGGTCTTGTCGAGTTCTGAATTTACGCCTTCCATGGCGCGCAGAAGCTCGAGAGGATCGTTCAGCTTAGTCTCTTCCCAATTTTTGATTTTCCTTTGCTCGGCTTCCTCAAAAGAGATGCCCTCTTCTCCGGCAAGGAACATCGTAAGGTCGTCGCCGCCTTTCTCCACGTTCCTTGTGAAGACCAGTTCGCCTTTGGCGTTGACCAGTATGAACTCCGTCCTGCGCGCTCCCATCTCGATGATGAGCGTGTCGCCTTCCGTCTCCGGGATCTTTCCCTCCCTCTTCAGAAAATCGTAGAGATTGAAGATCGTGAAGGAGGAGACCTGGATGGCAGTCTGTTTCAGGCCCTTCTGGGAATGCAGCTCCAAAAATTTCGGGATGAGCGCCTGCCTGACGGCCGCAAAGACGACCTTTGACATGACGGATGCCGGTTCCGCAGGAGCTTCCTCCCCTTCCTTCGGTTCCGCCTTGGGCTGTTCTATCGGCTTGAAATCGAAAGCCGTGATGGCGCGCTCCATGGCGAAAGGCAGATGGCTCTCGGCCTCGAAGACCAGCATCTGCTTGATCTGCTCCCTGTCCGTGCTGGGCAGCTCAAGATGACTGACCGTAACGAAATCGCGGGACATCACGGAAAGAACGCCGGTGTCCTTGATCTTGTTGCGCTGCAAAAGCTGCTTGACAGTATCTTTCACCGCCTCGGGCGTTACGTCTCCCCTGCTGCTGGTGAAAGGTATCGCCATTTGATCGAGCTGCTTCGCCGCAACGCCGTTTTTCTTGCGCTGCAGGATAGCCAGCTTGACATAGCGCGAACCGATGTCCAAGGCGACGGTCTTTTCGCCGCCAGACAAAAGGTTGGTTATGCTTTTTTTCTTTTTGGTCTGAGCCATAGCGGTTCAAAGTATGGAAATTAAGATCATTTGCCCCAATCGGCGGTCTGGCCGCTGACTTTGCCTTCGGATTCGTCGCTGGTGACGCCGGAAGAAGTTACGCGGACCGTGCCGTCGCTCTCAACGGTCAAAACATACTCGTTGCCCCAGGGATCGGGGCCCGGAGCCTCTTTCAGATACTCCGGATAGAGGTCGGAAAGCGCCGTTATGGGTTTGCCGGTGTTAAGCTGATATAGCTCGGCCTGAGTCTCGAATTCCTTGATCTCCATGATTGCTTTAGCTTTGCGGGCTTTTTCCGTGTTGCCGATCAATTTTCCGCCGACTACGGAGCCCAAGATGCCGATGACCGCGACCACGACCATCATTTCGACCAGGGTGAAGCCGCGTTCAATGATGCGGCGTTTGTTCTTCTGACTCGTATTGTTCATATTTCCTCCAATTATTTGGGATTGTTTACAC
>JAFYIM010000053.1 GCA_017538635.1 bacterium | reverse complement strand
CGGTGTCCCCTATCTTGGAATCTAAGAGCGCGGTCTGGTACTGTTCGGCCGCAAGATACGTGTTATTGTCAGGCGTAGCAGTGGCGGGGATGTTGCCGTCCCTCAGGTCGAAATTAAGGTTGCCGGCCAGGCAGGAAAGCGTTGAAATAGCAAGGGCGAAAAATAAGTTCTTCATAGCAGTCAATACAATTCGATTTGATTAAGGCCTTTCTTCAAGGTCGGTTCCCAAACTTTACCGGAATCGCTTACGATCTTGATCCGGCGTTTGTCTTTGGAATTTATGCTGAGGCGGTAGCCCAGGAGTTCTTTTTCCAGTTTCGGTTCCTCGGCTTCGAAGAAGGCGCTTGCTCTCTTTTGCGCCGGAATGATCGTTACGTCGCCGAAAGTCTCCTTTACTTCGCAAGAGGCTAAAAGCAGCGCGGCTTTCTCAAGAGGAGAAGCGGTAACTTTGCTCTTAAGGTCGGGCAGCGCTGAATAAGGCTTGTAGGCGAAATAGCATTCCCTCTTTTGGATGGCGGAAAGAAGCAGCCTGGCGCGCTCCTCGAACATCTTGGCGCCGCTCACCTTCTGCGCGGTGAGGAGGAGCGGCAATGCGGCGGGAAGCGCGGCTTCCGAGAAGTCGCCCGCTTCAGAACCGGAAAGCAATCCGTAAACCTGCGTCTTTAGATAATGCGGCTGATAGGTCTGCTGGCGCCCTATGAGGCGATAGACGAGCTTTACGCAGTTGGCCCTATAGTTTTCCCTCTTGGTGAAGTCAAAGGCCTTTTTGGCTGCGCTGGCGGCGAAAATGAGTTCTTCCGTCGTCGCGTTGGCGCGCTTAGTCAGAAGTTCCCTGGTCAGGGTGTTGAGAAGCGGAGTATAGACTTCCTTGTCGCAGCCGATCTCTTCTAGGAAAAGCACGGCCCAGGGGGAGGTGCGTTTTTTGGAATAGCCTTTCTTGATGTGGCCGGTGGCGGACTCCAGCACTTCCGGGATGTAGCCGCCGCGGTGGCGGCGGGCGATAAGTTCTTTCTTGAGGTTCTTCAGTTCGTCCTTGAAGCCTGTCGCTCCAACTTCGTTCTCCCATCTGGCAAGCCAGTAGGCGGCCCTGGCGATCTCAGAAATGTTGATCTCCGGTTCGCCAGACTTCTTGAAAGTTCCGGGATAGGGATAGTTGGCGGGCGGAAGCGATTTGAAGCGCGGCGCCTTCTTGTAAAGCTGCAGTACTTTTTCCGCAGCGGCGGGGATCTTCTGGTCGTTTGCTTTTGCGGTTTTGGCAAGCGCGAAGGCCGCACCAAGGAGTTTGCCAAAAGGCAGGGGCGCTTCGGCCTGGTCAGGCGGAGCGGAAAGCTTGTCAAGGAGCGTTTTCAGTTCCTGGCTGGCTTCCTTTTCAAGCTTCTTGAAGTCGATGGGCGCTGCTTGTGTTTCCTTCTTCGCGAACTGCCAGGCGGTCTGCGTCAGCGCGCCCTGCAGGGAATTGACGTTCGTGCCGATGAGGTAGAAAGTGAACTCCATCTTGCGGCTTCTGGGGAAGGCGTTGAGGGGCCAGGAGCGTTCTGAATCGGTCCCGAAGCGCAGCGAGCGCTCGCCGGCTTCCAGCTGCCAGAGCCATTCCTGGCGCTTGGCGAAAGTTTCCGACGCTACCAAAAACACTAGCGCATCATCTTTTTCAACGAGCGCGCCGTAGGGCGTCGGCCATTCGCCGGAGTACCAGTTCTTCTTGGTCTCGTAAGGAGTAATGATCTTCTGTCCTTCCTTGCCCTGGAAAGTGAAGTAGAAAGCGTCGAGCTGCGCCTGGTTCTTCAGGGTGACGGAGGCT
>JAFYIM010000451.1 GCA_017538635.1 bacterium | reverse complement strand
TCAGAAGTTTTTTTGCCCGGAGGGAAAGAGCCTGACGGTCGCCTTCAGGGAGATCCACTTCTATCGTGTGGGACTGCCCGTCGAAGGGAAGCGTAAATTCGTAGAGTTTGTTTTGGCCGAGATAGAGCGTGTATTCCTGAGTCTTGGGCTCAAGGGGTTTCGATAGCAGCATCTCGAAATCAAGGTGGACCTTGGTGCTGGGCAGAGAAGGCTGCCAGGAGAATCCCTGGCCGATGACGATCAGCCTGCCGTTCTGGGTATCCTCTATGCCGATGGATCCCTGGGCCTGCCTCATGAATTCGTTGGTGAATTCGTAGTCAGTAGCGATGGCTAAGCCAAGGTCGCGGCTCTCCCCTTCCGGCTTCCAGGGCTTGTTCACGGCAAAGCAAAGGAGGGATCTATCTGCCAGCCAGGGGAAGATGTTGAGCTTCACTTCCTGCCATCCCGGTTCTGTAAGGTTGATGGTGTCCAAGAGCACGCCGTCGTACCAGAAGGTGACAGTGACGGGCTCCTCCCTTACGACGGCGATCCTCAGTTTAAGGATGCGGTTGGTTTCTGGGACTTCCAAGAGCATGCCGCCTTTCGGTGCGCTCCACCTGAATGTGAAGGCGTCGCCCATCCAGCGCTCCCTGGCGTAGAAACCGAAGTCGCTGGGAAGATCGAATCTCTGACGACGCTCTTCACCGCCCAGCTTTCCGAAGACTCCGTAAGCGTAAACTGCATTGAAAAAGACCAGAAAAATGACAGAAACAAAAAGCGTCCTGAGACGGAGAGGCTCATTGGACCCTTCCTCAAGGTCGGATATGAAAGCAGCCAGCACGAGTGCGGTTATTGAGGCAGCTTCCGGGGCGTTGAGGTGAGCTCCGAAAAAGGAGATGACCATGAAGGACAAAAGCGCAGCAGAGAGAAGCAGGAATCTCTTGTCTTTCTTACTTACCCAGGCTTTTTTAAAAATCAGAAAAATAAGCCAGAGAAAGACCGCCATGCCAGCTAATCCAAGCTCAACTCCCCAAGTAAGGTACTGGTTCCAGGGATTGTCCATAGGCGTTTCATCGCCGGCCTCCCTGTTGTAATTCACGACCTCCAAGGGGAATGCTCCCAAACCTACGCCCTCAATGGGATATTCTTTCCAAATACGCCAGGCCTGCTTCCATTGCAGCTCCCGGCGGTCGGTAAGAGTGGCGCCCTGCTCGTTCTCAAGCCGGCGGAATTGTTTCGCGATGCGCGCGATAACCGGATTTCTGGAATGCGGATCAAGCTTTATCCTTGGAGTGGAGATAAGGAAAATAAGGAAAAGCAAAAGGATCCCCGCGGCGCCCAAGACTTGAACAAGGCCGGGCTTTTTGCTCCTGAAACGATCGATAAGAATTCCGGCGGCGAAGAAGAAAGCGAAAAGTATTAGCAAAAGGATCGACGAACGCGAACCGGAATAAGTCATGGCGACAAAGGAAACGCAGGCCGTGATCCCGAAAAAGAGCTTGTCAAAAAATGTCCCAGTCCAGACGAAATAGATGGCAAGAGGTATATAGAGCGCGAGCGTGATGCCGAGGGCGTTAGGGTCGGACATGCCGCCGGATACCCTGCCGGATTCCAGCCAGCTGATGTCTAGGAAAGCCTTGGGAAGGTAAGAACCCCTGTGCTGCAGAAAAGCGAGTATCAAAACGGGCCAAAGGCCGGCTGTGAAAGCGCAAAGAAGCTTTTTAAAGTAGAGCGTTCTTTCGGCTTTTTCCTTCAGTTCGCAAAAGATCGAGGAGATCGTCCAGATGAGAGCCGGGAACAAAAGAAAGAGGAAGCAGTAGAGCAGCGTTATCCTCGCCGCTTCGGAAGCGGTCTTCCCGTCCGTGTTGATTATGCGGTCATAAAAGAAAGGCGTTCTGAAACTCGTGAACAGACCTTCGTAGCGCGCCACGGTCCAGGCGGCCGAGGAAAGGCCGACCATGAAGAGAAGAAGCAGAGGAAGCTTGAAACT
>JAFYIM010000450.1 GCA_017538635.1 bacterium | reverse complement strand
TGGCCGTCCTCATGGCACCAGCCGGTGCCGCCCAAAAAGTCGGAGTCCATGCAGTTGAAAGGAATGGATTCGGACCCAACTTGGGAATAGTTGACATTGGCAAGGCCGGTGTAGGTGGCGTGCTTGATGCCGATACTACCCATGTCGCAGCCGTAGCGGCAGCGCATGTCGTAAGCGTCCTGGCAGCCGTTGCGGTAGCCGTTGAAGTCGCCGAGGCTCTGTCCGGAATTGTGGTTGTCCGGGTAATCGGATAGCAGCTGCGAGTGACCGAGCCTCAGGCATGCCTTGATATTGCTGTTGCTTAAAAGCAAGGTCCCGTGCACGATGCCGTGGGCCATCAGGTGGTTGATGCCGCCTTTCCTTTTGGAGTATTCGTAGGCGTCCTTGGTGTAGCAGATAAGGTAATTCTGCGTCACGTATTCCGGCACTTCCCAGATGTTGGTGTAGAAAGTGGCCGGCTGCGGAGCGGTAAAGTTGGCATGGATCTCAGCCTTCTGCTCCTCGCTGAGCTCGGAAAGCGCCGCGCCGTCCTCGTTGCCGCAGCGGAAATCCTTCATGCGGCTGTCTTCAGAATATGCTGTCAGCTTCCCGCTGGCCTTGGTGTAGAGAATGTTGTATTCCTTGGCAAGATAGGTGTATTCCATCCAGCCCACCAGCGCGTCCTGGTCGTAAGTGAAATGGAAGATCTCCCTGTAACCGTTGTTCCGCGGCTCAAAATATCCGGCCCTCACTTCCACCATGTTGACGTCACGGTAAGCTACGCCCACAGTGCCCGTGAAGAAGCCATCTGCGTTTTTGAAAACGATCTGGTCTTTTTACTTCATGGCCCTCAAATGTTCCGGGAAATCAGCGTCCTGAAGTTTGGTGACGTCGGTGCCCATGATCGTTGAGGCGCCGGCGTTCTCAAAGTCCACCACGAGCAAGCCTTTTTTTGGAGGCGTAGCGAAAAGAGAGGAAGCGATAAAAAGAACTGAGAGCAGGAAGAGTTTTTTCATTTTGTTTCCTTTATTCGTGTCTCAAATAAATGATGCCGAGAGCAAAGATGAGAAGCGACGCCAGTAACGGTTCCGGCGTCAGCACCACGTCTCTGTGCCCGTTGTTATCAAGCTGTATGTCGAAATTAAGGTTGTCGTAGTCCACCGGACGGACGCGCAGCGTCGTTGCGGCTTCGCCCAAACCTATATCGTAGAAAGGAACGCCGTCGAGGTTCCAGCGTTTGGCGATGTTCATGGTCTCCTTACTTAGCACCTGGATCTGGGCGTTCGTCACGATCTCCAATCCAGTGCCGTAAGCCATGCCGGAAAGCGTGAACTGCCTTCCTTTCATCGCGATATTGTAAGTGGCGGGTTTCGAACTTACCGTGACGTTCGTAATGACGCGGTCCATGCCGGGATAATCCAGTTCGGCAAGATATTCGCCGCAGGGCAGCGCGAAGGCAACGGAGCGTCCCTTGGCGTTCGTAGTACCTTTCTGCCCGGCGATTATTATCACTACGCCTTCCAAGGGAAGATTGGACCTCTCTCCCGCGCAGTTGAAATAAAGATATCCGGAAGCTTCGCTCCTCTTAAGGTCGAACGTGCAGCCGGAATTTTCAATGAGGTTGGTGAAGCAGGGCGCATGATCGGGATGCGTGATATTCAAAGTTAAGCCGCTTCCGCCCTCGAAGGTCGGGAAACTGAAAACGCCGTAAGCGTTGTTGGTGATCCAGTAGATCTCGCTTCCCGTGGAAACGGCAATAGAGCAGCCTGCCAACGAACCGGAGCCGAACATGGTGTTGGTGATCACCGTGCCGTTGAGGTCCCAGGAAACGCTTTCAGTTTCAGGAAGATCAACTTCTACAGTCAGGACCTGGGGCGCCGAAATGGCTTCACCGTTTCCTGCGTAATAAACGAAATAATATGTTCCGGCTTTTTCAAAA
This sequence comes from bacterium, assembly GCA_017538635.1. The sequence goes on along the minus strand of JAFYIM010000450.1, from coordinate 4,866 downwards.
GGCCCGCAGGAAGTCGCGCTGGCAAGATTATCGGAGAGCAGACCCAACTGCGGGTTCATGGGATCCTCGCGCCAGAAATTCCTGACTGATCCGTCCCCTTGCAGTTCTACGCTTTCGCCGACGGTCATCGTGACAAACGTGTCTTCGCTTCCATTTATCTTGGGCTTGGAAGCGAAAGAGAATTCCGGACGGAAAAATAAGCCGGAACCGTTGACGCCGCCCTTCTGGCTTATCTCGCACTGGATGTAGTGATCGTCCTTATTGTTAAACTCGTGGGTGAATTCAGAATCATTTGCCAGACTCTGCCAGGTGGTCCAGCCAGTGTTCTCGCCCCAGTTGAACCTTATGAGCGTCCCCTCTTTGTAAGGCGCCAGGAAGGGCCTTAAGGTTACGCTCTTTTCGCCGTGCGAAACTTCCTCAAGATAAACTCTCGAGACAAGGGGCATAATGAAAACATTGGTGTCGGAACTGCCGACGAGTTTGTTTTCACTGTCGTAGGCTTCGAGTTTCAAGGCGTGCTCCCCACTTCCTGCGTTTGCAATAACGTCAGCTGTATTTCCGCTTGCCATTTCAATTCCGTCAACAAGCCATTTGTAGGCATAGCCCGGCGTGGAGCCGAAGTTGTTGAGGTGAAGAATGTCGCCCTCGTTGAGCGTAAAGTTGCCGCTCTGCGCCAGAACGGGATAATTGCCGGAAGTGAAAGTCTTCACCTTCACTGTTTCGTCTTTCCCGTCTGCGGTAAGCGTGAAACGGTACTCCCCTGCTTTGCCAAGCGCTTCGCTGGAAACTTTTATGAGCAGCGCGCGGCCGGTCTCATCGACACGGCCAGTTGCAGGCGAGACCGTTAAGGGCTGGTCACCTACTCCGCTGACGCTGTAATCATAAGGCATCGTCCCGAGATTCTTCAGTTCCAGCGCCGTTCTGTCCGAGCCTATGGGAACAGTAATGAGAGTTGGGAAGCTAGGGATGGCCTTGGCTTCGCCTAGAGTGATATCCAAGCTCTTTTCCGTCACCGCTCCGTAATTGTCCCTGACCTGGCACTTCAATTCCTTTCCGCCGGAAGTCTGGTATTTATGCACAAAGAAAAGATCAGAGGTCCATTCCGTCCATTCCCCGCCCTCTTCTGCGCGCCAACGCACCTCAAAGGTATCGTTGGTGCCGGGGTCGCTTGGGAAAGCCTGGAAAGTGAGATTTCTTCCCGCCATCAGGCTTCCGTTGATCAGACTTACGTCCAGTTTCGGATAAGCGTTTGTTATGGTGAGCGTCGTGTAGTTCGTCACCATACCGTCGTAGGGACGCATGGAGTCGCGCATGATCAAAGTGACGTCGTAAGTTCCCGGGGTATAGGTGTCGGTGTAGGCATAGACCGCGTTGTTGGTCTTCATCTGCGACTGCACGCCCCTCAATTGCCACCTGAAAGCCGGCATCCAGCCAATTGACGCGGAAGCGTCGAAGTAGTTGGTCTCGGATTGCCCCACCACATAGGGCCCGCCCGGTTCCGCGGTCTGGCTTAGCTTTCCAAGCAGCCCGGAGACCGGCATGGTGAAGAGTCTAGGTTCCGTCGCGCCCCTCGGAGCCGCCATATAATAATAGACCTTGTCCGCTTCCGCCGAGTCATCTTCAAACTCTATTTCTCCGCCTTCAGTGGAAACGTTGGCGAGCAATTCAAAATCTTCAAAGTTTTTCGTCTCGCTTCTGTAAACGCCGTATTCCCCTGCTGCCGCCGAAAAGGAGAACAGCAAAGAATTATCGCGCTCATCAAGTTTCGGATCCTGGGGATGCTGGGCGATGAGGACATCCTCCCAGCTTTTGCCGAGCCTTATTTCATCCACGATGAACTTCGCGCCTTTCCTGCCTTCAATGACCACTCTGTTGGCAACATCGTAGGTCGAATAGTTGGACACGTAAGCGTCTGCCGAATCGAGTCTGGGTTCGGTATCGAGCGACGGATCAAGCCAGAAGTAAACTCTGTTCTGTGCGTAGTCGAATTTAACAAGAAAGAGGTTGGTGGCGAAAGGCTCAAGCTTCACGTCGGTCACGGCGTTGTTAAGGTAGATCGTGTCCGTCCCGGCATTCTTGGAGATCTTTACCCTTGAGCCAAGGCCTATAGCGAAATAATTGTCGTCGTTGTTTTGCCGGCTTATGAGGCAGGAGAACCAGAAAGAGGATTTCTCGCCTTTAAGGAAAGGATGGCGCCGCTCGTAGTCTCCGCCCGCGCGGAAGATGGCGTTGCTGGTCCAGGCGTCCATCAGGACGGCGTTGCCGCTAGAGTGAAGCCCTGGATAGCTGAGGCCAGGGCATATCTGGTAAACCTTGTTGGAGCAGGTCCACCAGGGCTCGAACCAGCCGGTGCCGCCTTCCTGCCACATAAGGGAATCATCCAGCTTGTAGTTGAAACTTTCCTCAGCCAGTATCCTGGAGGGTTTTGGCTTGGCGTGATAATTGGCGGCATATTTCCTGATCTTCTTCCAAGTGCGGGCCACGTTCCTTTTTCCGTCAACGCCCAAAGGCACGCCTTCGATGAATGCGTTGGTGTCGGAGAAATTGTCCGTCCTGTGCCCGGCGTAGGCCATGATGCTGCCGAAGGAATCGTCGCCGTGCAGAGTGTAGAAGCTGCCGACACTGTGTCCGAAGAGTCCGCCGTTGGAAGGCCCGGCGCTGTAATCCTGCTCGATGGCGTGCTGGCCTCCCATGTTGTGGCCGATCTCATGGATCCAGCTGTGCCAAGACATATAGTCCACGTTGATCATGTGCGCAGGATCGCGGTCGTAGATGCCGGAGGCCGTGGAGGCCACATAGGCTAATCCGCCGTAGTTGCTGTTTTCCGGGACGATTGACCTTATGTCGGCGCCGTAATGGCACTGCAGATATTTCACTTTGTCAAAGGGCGGCCGGTCATTTCCAAAAGCGCCAAGGTCGGTGCCGCCGTTGCCGGTGCTAACGTAGTCCACCGCTTCGCTATGCGCCAGCACCAGTCTGGTTGGAACGCCGCTGTTTTCAAGGCTGAGGTTGCCCAGGGCAAGCCCCTGCGCAATAAGATTGTTGATGCCGCCGCGCTCCGCGTATTTCTTGCTGGCGTTCTGAGTGTAGATGACCAGGAAGGTCTGGGTGGTCATGACTGAATCGTCCCAGATCCTGGGATCGTCCTTCTGATCCACCGCGGAAGCGTGTATCTCGGCGTCGCCTTCGTTGACACCGCACTTCAGGGGATACTTCTCCTCGAAAGCGTTGACGTCCATGCAGTCAATGTTCAGGGGATGCCGGCCGAATTTTTTCAAAAGGTCGTAGCTTTCCGGCTTCATGGAATCGTAAACCCTGCCCATCATGGCGTCGTCGTCCCAAGTCATGCGAAAGTGACCAAGGCGGTCGTCCAGGAAGCCGGCCCTGACTTCCACGAAGTTGACGTCCATATAGGCGTACGAAACAGTGCCGGTCAACGCCTTGTTGGAAGCGGTCTTGATGACGAGCTTGTCCCCCATCTTAAGCGCCTTCACTTCGTCAACGAAAGTCTGGCTCTGATTGTTTGAGATGTCGCCGTTTATCTCGGGACCTTGCTTAGAAATGTCGATCGTATGTTCGGCGCCAAAAAACGACATGGCCGCGAACGTCAAAAGCAAACAGTATCTTTTCATATCAGGCTTCCCCGCTATTTACAAATAAAACACACATATTTATATTTTAGCAAAAAAACGCCCCGTTCGAACATACGAACGGGGCGTGTGGAAATTTTTTAAAAATTTCAAAAAAATCAGATCTTGAAATCTTCGCCGAGGTAGATCCTGCGGGCTTCCGGATCGTTGATGAGCTTGTCCGCCGAACCCTCAATCAGGATCTCGCCCTGGTTGATGAGGTAAGCCCTGTCGGTCACGGAGAGCGTCTCCCTGACGTTGTGGTCGGTGATAAGAATGGCGAGGTCCCTGTGCTTAAGTTCCCTGATGATCTGCTGGACGTCCGCCACGGCTATGGGGTCCACGCCCGAGAAAGGTTCGTCGAGCAGTATAAGAGAGGGGCTCGTCACCAAAGCGCGGGCGATTTCAAGACGGCGGCGTTCGCCGCCGGAGAGCGTATAGGCCTTGCTCTTGGCAAGCTTGGAAATGCCGAGCTCTTCCAAAAGCTCATAGGAGCGCTTCTTCATCTCGTCCCTCTTCATAGGGAGCGTTTCCATGATGGCCATGATGTTTTCGAAGCTCGTCATGCGCCTGAAGACGGAAGGCTCCTGGGCCAGGTAAGCGATGCCGTGCTGGGCGCGGTCGCACATCGGGTCATTGGTGATGTCCCTGCCCTGGAAGACTACTCTGCCCTGGTTGGGGCGAATGATGCCCACGATCATGTAGAAGGTCGTCGTCTTGCCGGCTCCGTTGGGGCCCAAAAGGCCTACGATCTCGCCTTTGTTGACGTGGATGCTTACGCCTTTCACGACGTTGCGCTGGTTGTAAGTCTTGACCAGCTTCTCAGTGTAGAGGACGGCGCCCTCGGGAGGCGTGAAGTCTCCGCTCATTTTTCCTCCTTGATGTTGGGAAGCCTTAATTTCCCGTCCTGAATGTTCAATGTTATGCGCGCGCCGTCGTCCAGGCTAAGCTTCTTATGGCGGTTGTCCCAGGTTATGGCCGAGCCGGAAGCAGTGTTGCCCCTCAGGTCGCGCATAATGGGTTCTCCCGTCATCCTGAAAGTGTCCTTGCCGGCGTCATAGGTAAGCTTGTTGCCGGTGACAGTACCCTGCGAAGTGCGGATAAGGACTCTTCCAAGGGCTTCGATCTTGCCGATGTCGTGCGTGGACTGATCCTGATAGACGATGGCTTTGTCAGCCCTGACGGAAACGTTCGTGATACGGTTGGCGGCCGTGCCGAAAGCGTCCACAGACGTTAG
>JAFYIM010000449.1 GCA_017538635.1 bacterium | reverse complement strand
AAACTCTTCCTCCCGACCCGGGGGACGTCAAGGCTTACCTCGCCAAGAAAACCGCCGCCGCCAAAAAACCTAGCAAGTTAGTCGAAAGCGAGCCTCTCAGCAAGTTCAGGGAACCATTCAAGATCGGTTCAGGAAGCAAGGCGGAAGAGCTGAAACGCCTCAGGGAATACGCCCTCGGCTGCAGGCAATGCGCCCTCTGCAAGACTAGGAGCAACCTGGTCTTCGGCAGCGGAGACCCCGAAGCTAAGATCATGTTCATCGGCGAAGCGCCCGGGGAAGACGAAGATCTTCAGGGAGAACCTTTCGTGGGCAGGGCCGGCGAACTTCTGACGGACATCATAGAAAAAGGCATGAAGATCCCGAGAAAGAGCGTTTACATCGCCAACGTTTTGAAGTGCCGTCCGCCCATGAACCGCGATCCCCAGCCCGTGGAAATAGACAATTGCACGCCCATGCTGGCCTGCCAGATCAGGATAGTGCGCCCTCATGTCATCATAGCGCTCGGCGCTTTCGCCTCGCGCTATCTTTTGAACACCAAGTCGGGCATCAACGCTTTGCGCGGCACTTTCCACACTTTGAGGATAGACGGCATGGCCATCCCCGTTATGCCGACGTATCACCCTTCCTACGTCCTCAGGGAATACACCGTGGAAGTGAGAAGGAAAGTCTGGAACGACGTTACGCAGGTCATGAAATACCTTAATGACAAACAAGTATAAACATATCTTCGGCCCCGTGGCCTCCAGAAGGCTGGGGCGTTCCCTCGGCATAGACCTCATCCCGTTCAAGACCTGCACGCTGGACTGCGTTTACTGCGAGTGCGGCCGCACCACCGTGAAGACGCTGGAAAGGAAAGATTATTTTCCTCCGGAAGAAGTCTTGGGCGAATTGAAAAACTGGAAAGACAGAGGCGGGGAAGCTGACATCGTTACCCTGGCCGGCTCCGGCGAGCCGACGCTCTACAAGTCGCTGAAAACGATAATCGAAGGAGCCAAAGAAATAACCGGTCTTCCGGTCTGCCTTATCACTAACGCCACGCTTTTCTATATTCCGGAAGTCAGGGAAGCCGCGCTTATTTCTGACGTTGTCATGCCGAGCCTTGACGCCGCGGACGAAAAGACCTTCAAAAGGTTGAATCGTCCGGCCACAGACCTTCCTTTCGCCGATTACTTGGACGGGCTCAAAGCTTTCTGCGAAGCTTACCGCGGAAAGGGGAGAGTCGATCTTGAAGTTTTCCTTGTCCCAGGCATCAACGACAACGAAGACCAGGTGACCGCGCTTTCCCTTTTGTCGCGCTCCCTGAAAGTGAACTGCGTCCAGCTCAACACCGCCGTGAGGCCGCCCGCCGAAAAGGACGTTAATCCGATCCCCAAAGAGGAAATGGAAAAGTGGTCGCGCTACTTCATTCCCAAAGCGGAAGTCATCGCTTCCTATCACTCCGCGCCGCTCAAGGGAAAAAGGGAAGTCAACGAGGAAGAGCTCTTGGAGACTTTGAGCCACAGGATAATGTCCCTCGAGGACCTGGTGGAAGCGAAAGGATATCCTAAATCAGAAACGGAAGCACTCCTCAAAACCCTTCTGCAAAAAGGAAGTATCCATTCCCGCACTCAGGACGGGAAGGAATTTTTCTATGTTTGACGTCCACGCCCATCTTACCGACGAAGTGATCTACGGCGATCTGGACAATGTGATTAAAGAGGCTCAAACCGCCGGCGTCAAACGTTTCCTTATCCCGGCCTACAGCAAAAATTTTTGGCTGAGAGCCAAAGATATCGCGGAAAAATATCCCTTCGTTTATTTCGCCGTGGGCGTTCATCCGCTCTTCATAGGAGAAGGCGACGATCAAAAGCTTAGGGAAACGCTCGTAAAACATCCCAAATGCCTCGCGATCGGCGAAGTCGGGCTCGATTACGTTCCCGACGACAGCCAGAAGCCCCAGCAAACGGCCTGGTTCGCCCAGGAAGCGGCCTTTGCCAAGAAACACGATAAACCACTAGTCATCCACTGTCGCAAGGCCTATTATGACCTTCTGGAGCCTTTGAAGGAATTCGGCGCGCCTTTTCTCCTCCACAGCTGCTCCTGCTCAAGGGAGCAGGTGAAGCCTTTCCTCGACCTCGGCGCCTACATAAGCTTTTCCGGAACCCTAACGCGGATGAACGCCAAGAAAACCATAGACTTGGCGCGCTACGTTCCCAGGGACAAAGTCCTTTGCGAGACCGACAGCCCCTACATCGGCACCGATAAAGTCAGGCCGCCTTTTGTCAGGCCCGCGCAGGTGATGGAAGTTGCCGAAGCCTACGCGCAGGCGACCGGCCTGACGCTGGAGGAAGTGGAAAATTTTACCGACAAAAACGCGGAGCGTTTTTTTGTAATATAAGAGATCATGCCAAGTTACGTTTCCATAGCCTTCGAGGCCAACCTCGACACCCACTACACCTATCATGTTCCCGACGAGCTCAAAGCCGGCGCTGTGATGGGAACGCGCGTCATGGCTCCCTTGGGCCATTCCCAAAGGATCGGCTATATCGTAGATGAAGATCCCGCCATTCCGACCGGAGTAAAGCTTAAGGATATTCTTTCCCTGGTGGACAAGAAGCCGATGATAACTCCGCCTTTGATGCGTCTGGCGCTTTTCGTTTCGGAGTATTACTACTGCGGCCTTGGCCAGGCTCTCAAATGTTTCCTTCCGGCTCCTGTAAGGCATCGCGCTTCCGACTACGGCATGGTGCACGTCGTGAAGATAAAAAAGGAGTTAAAGGAACTAAGCGAGCTTTACGACAACACTCCCGAGCGCTTTTGGAAAAAGCGCAACATTCTGCGCTGTCTCATAGTGAGGAAAAGTTCGGCCGACCAGAAGTCGCCTTTCCTCCTCCAGCAGCTGAAGGAAAGGGCGGAGTGCGACATCGCTTCCATAAGAGCGCTGGAAAAAGCGGGCGTTCTGGAGACCGCGCTGGAGCAGCACTGGTCTTTGAGGGACGAAAAAGCAGCGCTCCCAAACATTCCTCCGGAACTGACCGAAAGCCAAAAGGCGGCTGTGTCGGAAGTTTTGAAAAAGAAAGACACCTTCGCCCCGTTCCTTTTGCACGGCGTGACCGGCAGCGGCAAAACGGAAGTTTATCTTCACATAATCGAAGAGGCCCTGAAAGATAACAAGACAGCCGTAGTCCTTGTTCCTGAGATCGCCCTTACGCCCCAGACCGCCGACCGCTTCCGCGGCCGTTTCGGATCGAAAGTGGCCGTTTTGCACAGCGCCCAGAGCGACAAGGAACGCCATCGCCAGTGGTGGCGCATAAAGGAAGGTGAAGCAAAAGTCGTCGTGGGCGCGCGCTCCGCGGTTTTTTCTCCCGTATCCGATCTCGGCTGCATAATCGTGGACGAAGAGCACGAAAGCAGTTACAAGCAGAACGGTGAGGCACCTTATTACAACGCCAGGGACCTGGCCGTCATGCGCGCCAAGCTGGAAAATTGCCCGGTGGTACTCGGATCCGCCACGCCCTCCCTTGAGAGCGTTCACAACGCCGAGATTGGAAAATACACCCTGCTTAGGCTGACAAATCGCGTCTGCGCCAGCGCCGACATTAAGACTGAACTCATAGACCTTAACAAGGAGGCGCAGGTCGCCTCGCAGTTCGCGGTCATCTCCCGGTCTTTGAAAAGCGCTTTGGAGGAGTGCCTCGCGAAGAGGGAGCAGGCTATCCTTTTTTTGAACCGCCGCGGCTATGTGCCGAGACTCATATGCCCTGAGTGCTACGAGAGTTTGAAATGCCCGAGCTGTTCCGTACCGCTGGCTTATCACAAACGTGACAACGTTTTGAAATGCCATCTTTGCGGCTACACCAGCGAATATCTTCCGCCCTATATTTGCCCAAGCTGCGGAACGCAATTGAAGCCGGCGGGCTACGGGACTCAGCGCGTGGAAAACCTTCTGCACAGCCTTTTCCCGGAAGCGAAAATTGGCCGCATGGACAGGGACACCACCAGCCAAATAGGCGCGCACGAAAAGATCCTGACAGCCTTTGCTGACCATGAATTCGACATTCTTCTCGGCACGCAGATGATTGCCAAAGGATTAGACTTTCACAACGTCACTCTGGTCGGTGTGCTGAACGCCGACATTTCCCTCAACACGCCGGATTTTCGTTCCGGAGAGAGAACTTTCCAGCTTGTCACCCAAGTTGTCGGCCGCTCCGGCCGGGGAGCGAAAGCCGGCCGTTCCATAGTGCAATCCTTCACTCCAGAAGCGGATGTTTTAAACTGCGCTGTGAAAGGAGATTGGGAAGGCTTCGTTAAAAGGGAGATGCGGGACAGAAAAGAGCTGAACTATCCGCCTTTCTCCCATATCATAGAGATAATCTTCAAGAGCAAGGAAGCCAAAAAAGCCTACGATTCCGCAAAGAAATTCAGGAACGTTGTTAAGAAAAACGTTCCTAAGATCCCAGGATATTTCTACATGACCGAAGTGGAGGAAGCCAATCCATCTTTTGCTTTCAACGAATACCGCTACCAGGTCCACATCAGAACTACCCTTGTTCAGGCAGTCATCAAGGAACTGCTTTCTCCTTGCAGAGAACTTCTCAAAAACCGTGCCGGCGTCAAGACTCAGATCGACGTCGATCCAGTCTGATCATCTGGTTTTTCTTGCGAAAAGCAGAGCTATCACAAAGGCTGCAAAAGCGAAGGCCGGTTCGGGAACGACATCGTTTATGCCGGAAACGCAGAGCGCGAAGTTCTGCGGTCCTTCCATAACGTTGTAACCAGTAACTTTCACCTCAATGCGGCTGCCGGCGGGGAAATCGTTCACCTGACAGCGCTCACAGTTGTTCAGATGGTCGTTGGACGCTGTTTTGCCGCCGGAGTAATACTCGTTCTCTCCGTCGCTTACTATGATGTCAAGGTCGTTGACCAAGGCCAAGGCTGCGCCAGGAGTGCCAGGATAGTCGCTCCAGCAGAGCGTTGCGGAAACAGGTCCTTCGCTTTCCTTGGTGAAGGAATAGGAAACGGATTGGCCGGTCTCCGCTATCGTTCCCTCCGTTGCGAAGAGTTCTCCGCACGAGGGTTCCAAGCTTTCATTAAGATTGACGTGCCCGAAGCCATTCACCCAGTTGGGGACGACTGCCGGGATCTCAGTGCGGTTGGTGAACTGACCTTTGCCCATGGTCCTGGCGCCGTTTATTAAAAGCGCTTTGACGAGTGCACAAGAGGGGGAGGCTATGTTTGTTTTTTCTTTAAGGTATTGCAAGGCGCAGGCCGCCGCGCCGGAAGTCAGGGGCGTGGCCATGGATGTTCCGAACATAAAAGTGTAATAGGATTTTCTTTCGCCGTCGTTGTCATCGTCATAAAGTGATTCCGCGGAATAGATCCAGGTACCGGGAGCCACGATATCTGGTTTCGCCCTGCCGTCCTTGGCAGGTCCGCGGCTGGAGAAGTAGGCCATGCCCTGCTGAGTTTCGTTGTAAGGATAGGCGGCCTTGTCGTTGTAATAGGGGTTGTCAGTTGGCAAGTCCCAGAGCATGCCATAAGTATAGGGGTATTCCGGACGGTAACTTTCCGAGGCTCCCACCGTCAAACAGTTTTTGGCGACGGCTTCGTAGGAAAGGGAAAAATTATCATAGATGTCGATCTCTTCGTTCTCGTTTCCGGCGGCGAATAGCAGGAGCAGATCGGGATATTGTGTTGCCAAGGCATCGTAGTATTGAGCCGTGGTGGTGTATGCTCCCTGGTAATTGTATGAGCTGGAACCCCAGCTGTTGTTCATGACTCTTCCGCCGGCTTCGTAAGCGTTCGCGATGTCGTTGTCCGAAAGATCGGCAATAGAAGAGGAAGCGTCGCCCAGGCAGATGAAATAGAGATCCGCTTCCCTGGCTGTTCCGGCGTAGTCGCCGTTGTTGTGAGCGCCCGTTCCTGTTGCTGAGCCCGCCACGTGGGTGCCGTGACCGTTAAGATCTCTCCAGTCTGTCCTCGTGGTGTTCAATTCGCCAACGACGCCGATCACGTTTTTATCCTGGAAGTCGTCGTGTATGTTGGCGGTGTCGCCGCTGTCTAATCCGGTGTCCGTTACTATGACCATCACGCCTTTCCCGGTATAGCCTGAGTTGTTGGCGCGGTCAACGTTCATCAGCTCATCGCTTCTGGCGACGTCGTTCATGAACTTTTTCACAGGTTTTGTTTCGACGCTCAAGACTTCGCTTTTGGCGGCGAGAGAAGAGACCAGGGACAAAGGTATTTCCGCCTCGACGACGGGCGGTTCTTTGTGAAGCAGTTTGTATTCTGCCACGTTTTTCTCTTTCAGGAATTGCGCTACCGCGTCATAACTGTCGGCTGTCGCAAGACCAATCAAAACTTTTTCCGAAGCGGGCGCCTCTGCCGTCTTCTTCTGGGCGGTTAAGGCAACTTTGTATTCCGGCTTGTATTCAGAGCAATACAAAAGAGGGAAGATCTCGCCAAGCTCTTTTATCTGTTCTTTATTTGCCAGGAAAATGTAGGCGTTCGGCGGAATGGTGCCGATCTTAGTGAGCCCCAGTTCTTTTAACTCTTTCAGTTCCGCGACGCTGAAATTCTTTTCCGGCTGCACGATGAACTGATACTTCCCCTCGGCGGTGGGAGAGGATGCGAGTGTTTCCGCGTTCGCAACTTTCGGCGAAGTGGGATCGATGGTGGCGCTTGATAGCCTTATGAGGCCGGGATCGGCCAGAAGAGTAAGGCTAATAGAACTGAAAAGGATGATAGCAATGAGTTTTTTCATGTTTTTATCTCGTTTTTCTGCTTATAAGCAGGGCTAAAATTAGAATCGCAAAAGCGAAGGCCGGTTCGGGCACCGCTTCATCCATACCGCTTATTGCGATGGCGAAGCGCTGCGGCCCGTTCATGATATTATAACCTTTTACGCTGATCTCAAAACTGTCCCCAGACGGAAAATCTTCGATGCGGATCTGCTCAGCGTTGTTTAAGCTGTCACTTTTTTCTTTTGATCCTCCAGCGTAATAAGTGTTCTTGCCGTCTGATAGAGTCAGGTCAAGGTCGTTGACCAATGCGTTCATAGCGCTTGAAGAGCCTGGGTAATCGTTCCAGACCAAAGTTACTTTGACGGGGCCCTTGGTGTTTTTTGAGCACGGGAATACGACTTTGTCGCCGGTATTAGTTAGCGTTCCTTCTATGGTGAGGAGTTTGCCGGAAACCGGGGAGATGCTTTCGCCAATGTCGATATGTCCAAAGCCGTTAACGTTGTTGGGAGTTTTGTCGGGGATCTCAATATATCCTTCGTATTGCCCTGTGCCCATCGATCTGGCGCCGTTAAGGACGACGGCTTTAATAAGGGCTGAGGAAGGTTTTTTGATGCCGTTTGCTATAAGGTACTGCAAAACGTCGGCGCATGCCCCGGTCGTCAGGGGAGCCGCCATGGAAGTGCCGGACATGCTAGTGTACGCATATCTGCGTTCTCCATTATTGTAATAATCGTAAAGCGACTCAACGGACCAGATCGCAGTTCCCGGCGCAGCTATGTCAGGTTTCATACGGCCATCTTGGCAAGGACCTCTGCTGGAAAAGCAAGCCATTCCTTGATGAACCCCGTCGGAAGGATAGGCAATTTTGTCATTTTTGAAAAAGTCGTTTGAGGTTAAATACTCGCTTCCGTAAGTATCGTTGCTATCCGGACGGTAACTTTCCGCAGCTGTCACCACCAAGGTGTTTTTGGTGGCTCCAAAAGAATGGATGCTGATGTTGTTTTCGGTCGCGATATCATTATTTGCGTTCCCGCACGAAAAGACTATCATCATATCGTTTAGCCTATAGGCCAATTCATCGAACCAAACTGATTTCCAATTGTAGCTGCCTGTGTAATCCTGATCTCCCCAGCTGTTGTTTACGACGCGGGCTCCCGCGTCATACGCGGCTTGAATATCAGAGGTATCGACAAAGCAAAGGGAGGATCTTCCACATCCTATGCATATGAAATAAAGAGAGGCGTCAGGCGCCGTGCCAGCGTATTGGCCGTTTGACGCAGCTCCAGTCCCTACGGCGGAGGCTGTCACGTGCGTGCCGTGCCCCTGCAAGTCATACCATCCGTTTTGGGTGCTGCTTTTAGCTAAAACGGCCGTTAATTTTTTATTCAAAAAATCCGGATGCAGGTTGTTCGTGCTGCCGCTGTCAAGTCCGGAATCGACGACGGCAACCGTTACGCCTTTTCCGGTATAGCCGGATTTGTTGACCTTGTCAACGTTCATCAAATTATCGCCTTTTGCGACATCGTTGTTAGCTTTAATTTCGCCCTTTTCTGAAATGTCCATAACGGCGCTTAGTTTCGCAAGGCGGCAGGCCAGTTCCTTGGTCACCTCGGCTTCCACGATGCAAGGGTCTTCATAAATGATCTTACAATTTTTCCCGCCGTTTTCCGCAAGAAAATCCACGACTTCCTGATATTGCTCATTGCTTGAAAGAATAAGCGCGGCCGTGAAAGGCTTGCTCTTGGAGGCCAAGGAGTTGGAAAAAGAGGCTTCCAGTTTGTATTCGGGTGAAAATTCGCCGGCGTAGATGGTTTCAAACTGCGTTTTCAGATTCTGAAGCGCGTCTTGAGACGCCAGCGCAAGATAAGCGTTGGGCGGGAAGAAGCCGGTTATCTTAACGCCGAGACTTTCCACGGTCTTCAGTTCTGCGAAATTAAAATTCTTTTTGGGCTGCACGATGTACTGGTATTTCCCGGAAGCCGTGGGATAGCACTTGGGTTCGGCAGTACTTTGGATCGCGGGATCTTTAGGATCGATCGTATTATCCCTTAGGCGAATGACGCCGGGATCGGCAAACAAAGAAAGGCTTGGAATCAACAAAAAAAGACCTATGAGTATTTTTTTCATAAACGCACCACCATTGGTAAAGGTTATTGTATACACGAAATTATATCAAATATGCCAGGTGTTGGTTACAAAGCCATGCGAGGAGAGAAAGAACGGTGCGCAATTGTTTTATGATTTTTGAGCTTGTCTCAACCAAGAAGGCACCATATAAGCTAAAAATGATAAAATATAAGAAGAGTAAATGAGAGAATCTTTGCGAAATAAAGCTGCAAGCGGCGCGATTTGGAAAACAATTGAGCAATTGGTTTCCAAATTGGTTGGCTTCGGTGTTGGAATTGTTCTTGCAAGAACGCTTTCACCGTCCGATTTCGGCATCGTTGGGATGTTGGCGATTTTTATATCCGTTGCGAACACATTGCAGGATAGTGGATTCGGAAGCGCCTTAATTCAAAAAAAAGACAGGACTCAATCAGATTTTTCAACCGCGTTCTTTTTCAATATCCTTTCCGCGGTCATTGTTTACCTTGTCCTCTTTTTCACCGCACCGTTGATCGCGTCGTTCTACAAGACTCCCATTTTAAAAGACGTAACCCGTGTTTTGGCTCTTTCTGTCATCCTGAACGGCATTAACGGCGTTCAGATGGCTAAGCTGAACATAGAATTTAAGTTTCGATTTATTTCCATCGTTTCTATCATTGGTCAACTGGTGACCGGAGTGGTGGGAGTTTGTCTTGCGCTCAAGGGATTCGGCGTATGGGCGTTGGTTTATCAAAGCCTTGCCGCGCTGGCCATTTCTACTATTATCATTTGGTCCTATTCCAACTGGCGACCGTCGTTAGCCTTCTCGTTTAAGTCTTTTAAAAAATTGTTTTCTTTCGGGGGAAATTTACTTGGAGTAGGCTTGATAAACGTAATTTACAACAATCTATACACTATCGTTATCGGCAGGGTTTTTTCTCCAACGCTTGTAGGCATGTACAACAGAGCCAATTCTTATGCCAATCTGCCGTCGTCATGCATTATGGATATGGCTATCCGCGTTAATTTCCCGATTCTGGCCTCGATTCAAGATGACGACAAACGCTTGCTCAATGCCTACGAAAAATTATTACGAACCCCGTTGTACGTTTTGTATCCTATTCTTATTTGGATAATTGTAGTGGCCAAACCGCTTGTTGTTGTCATGATCGGGGAGAAATGGCTGCCTTGCGTTCCTATGCTTCAAATATTGTGCGTTGGAGCAATGTTCGTTCCGTTGAACGGAATGAATGTCAATTTGCTTTACGTAAAGGGGCGCACTGATCTTGCGCTGAAACTGGAGTTCATTAAGAAACCTTTGGGAATCTTCTTCCTTTTTGCCTTAATACCTGCGGGGATTTACTGGATGATCGCAGGACGAGCCGTGTATTCTATTATTGTCTATATGATCAACTGCTATTACATAAAGAAAATTTTGAATTATGGTTTTTTTGAACAAATAAAGGTTCTTGTTCCCATTATGATAAACGCCTTGCTGATGGGCTTGATCTGCTATTTCTCAATGTTTGTTTTCAATTCTGACTGGCCGAGATTATTGACGGGGACAATTGTCGCAGCGCTTTCCTACATTTTGATATCGATTATCCGCAAGGATGAATCTTTCTTCGACATTTTGAATATTATAAAGGAAAAAATAAAAAGGGCGTAAATGATGCATAATGCACAAAATTCGGTAACCCATATTTTGATAATATGGCATTCCGCAATGCACTTACGACAGAAAGTCATTGATGATCTCAACGAAAATTTTCAAATTTTGAAAGTGTTTCGGGGACATTGGGATGAGTCACTTTGGCTTGACAATTGGCAGATTTTTTATGCGCACTCGCAATTCCATAGGAACTATGTTGATTTTCGGCAGATTTTGTTTGGAAAAATGGGAGAGTGCAAGAAAGGCGATTTTGAAGTAATCGTATTTAAAGACAACAGCCCCGTGTTTGAAGAACGTGAGACATCCAGCGGAGTGCGCTTGGTCAACACTCGTGTTTTCGATAAAAAACAAACCTACAGGAAATGGGCTGGAGGCGGATCAAAAATTCATGGCAGTGATGACGCCTGGGAAACAAACAAGGACTTGACCCTGTTGTTTGGCATGAACACGGCCGATTTTTCCAAGTTTTATGAAAAAGATTTCTGCGGCTTGAAAGAAACAAACAACAATTGGACGGAGGATTCTTTTTATGGCAACTGCGTGGGCGTAAACGGATATAGGGACATTCAACAGTTCTTTTACGTCCTGAATAACACGATTCGTTATTGTGTGCTGAGAAATCACGAACCCATTCCCGAACAATATACTGTTGAAGGGCACGGAGACATTGATTTTCTGGTGGAAAACAAGAATTACATTGCTTATCTTACCTTGGCGAGACCGGTGTTTCCGCAAAAATACAGGGTGTACCATTTTGTTAAAATCGGCGGTTCCGAAATCCCAATGGATTTTCGCGCTGTAGGCGACGGATACTATGACGCGCCCTGGGAACGGGATATTTTAGAGACACGGGTTCTGTCCAAAGGTTTATTCTATATTCCCAATGCGGAAAATCAATTTTATTCGCTTCTTTATCACGCTTATGTTCAAAAAAACGAGGTGAAACAGGATTATGTTCCAAAACTGGAAAAGTATGGCGGTGATTTGGGTGTCGTTTTCAACAAGGAGAAAAAACTTGCTTTTGAAATTCTTGATAAATTCATGAGAAAACATGAATACGAATATACGATCCCAAACGACAAATCAGTTGTATTCAACCTTGAGAACTTGAAGTATTCGGAACATGTTGAAGATCAAGGAGTGTGCGTTTGCCGAAATGAAACACTTGTTTATAAAAAAGGAAACAGGTTTATAAAAAAAGGAACCAAGCGATTGATTGAAAATGAATTGCTATATTTGGACAAATTGGACGGTTTAAGCTGTTTCCCTAAAATTTATAACCGTTCAGACTTAAGCGAAACTACGGGCATGTTTGAAATGTCTGCTGCGCAGGGCGTTTCTTCCGATGCTTTTTTTGCCGATCGCTGCAATTGCAAGATCAAATATTTAGCAGATTTTTTGATGGGTGTTCTTGACATCCTGTCAATATTGCATCAGAAGCAAATACTTCATAGCGACATAAGATTGGGCAATTTCTTTGTCGATGCTTCCGACGGAGGAATTACTGTGTCGCTTATCGGTTTTGAACGGGCTTGCGACTACGGAAGTTTCGACGGTTCCCAAAACAAGCTGGATCCCTTTGAGCTTGGTAATCTTCTGCTGAAAGAATGGAGCCTGGTTCCAATTTGCCGAAAAATAGCCAAAAGATTGGTTTCCGTAAATTCTGTCAACGGTATTGCTCCCTCGTTTTACACCGATCTGAAGGAAACGCTGTCGCAATCATCAATTGTTGATTCAGTCGCTGTTTTCGTTTCTTATCTTTTCTTGAAGGCTAAAAAGCGAGCGATGGAGGTTCCCAACAGCTCAGTATTGATCAAAAAATTGTTGGATGTTTATCTATACTGCAAACCGTTTCTGAGATCAGTGTTTTTTAAGAGAGCCATTCCGGAAAAACAAGGCAGTCGTCTTTAGCGGTGGCGTAGGATAGCGGGACTTTGCCATTCAGGGCGGGGCGGTCCACAATGAAGGTCGGGACGGCTATGCCGCTAAGGCGGGCGCGCAGTTCCTGCATGATTTTCAGGCCCGTTTCGAGGGATGTCCAGAAATGCTCAGTGCCGGGGATCTTGTCGCACTGGAAGAGATAATATGGCCTTACGCGGTTTTGTATGAGCAGACGGAAAAGTTTTTCCAAAGTTCCCGTATTATCATTAACGCCTTTTAAGAGAACAGTCTGGTTATTGATGGGAAAGCCGCTGTCGGCCAGTTTGCTTAGGGCTTCTTTTGCCTCGGCGGTCACTTCTCTCGGATGGTTGAAATGGGTTTGGATCCAGATAGGAGAGAATGGTTTCAGCTTTAGACATAACTCCTCGGTTATGCGCATAGGACATGTTACTGGGACTCTGGTGCCTAGTCGCAGGACTTTTACGCCTTGCTTTTTGAAAGCGGAAACGATCTCTGCTATTTCATCGTCTTCGAGCGTCAGAGGATCGCCGCCGGAAACAATGATTTCTTCGATTTCAGGATGATTTTTCAGGTAGTCGAGGACTTTGGGGAGAGATTCGTGCCAGGAGGAGCAGGCGTTTTTAATGATTTGCCACCTTCTGGTGCAGTGGCGGCAGCGGGAGGCGCAGTTCAAGGTCGCCGTGTAGACAGCACGATCGGGATAGCGTCTGATCAACCCGGGGACCGGCATGAATTTTTCTTCCTCAAGGGGGTCGCAGGAATCATTTTCGCTCACCGCCTCCTCCGGGGAGGGGACGGACATTGCAAAGATTGGATCGCTGTAATCAGCTTTTT
>JAFYIM010000448.1 GCA_017538635.1 bacterium | reverse complement strand
TTTGAGAGCCAAGGGCGAAACGGTCGAAGAGCTGACCGGCGCCGCGCGCTTTTTGAGACGCAAAGGGCAGTTCATCGACACGGGCGCCGCGGAAGTCATGGACATCGTGGGCACGGGCGGCGACGAATCGTACTCCTTCAACATTTCGACGACCTCCTCTTTTGTGGCGGCCGGCGCCGGCGTCATCGTCGCCAAGCACGGCAACCGCTCCGTTTCATCTAAGTGCGGCGCGGCGGACGTGCTGCAGGCCCTGGGCTTCAATCTTGAAACGGCTCCGGAAAACATGGAGGAAAGCATCCGTGAGAACCGGATCGGCTTCCTTTTCGCGCAGAAGATGCACCCGATCTTGGGCAATGTGGCGCCCTTGAGAAAGGCCCTGGGCGTCAGAACGATCTTCAACATGATAGGCCCTCTTACGAACCCGGCCGGCGCGACTACGCAGCTGACGGGCGTTTACAGCGGCGCCATCACGGAACTGGTGGCCGGCGCTTTGAAAGAACTCGGTGTGAAACGCGCCATGGTCGTGCACAGTGAGGACGGCATGGATGAGATCAGCTGCAATGTTCCCACGCGCGTCTCCGAACTGAAGGACAATCTCATCACCACTTACGACCTCGAGCCTTCCTTGTATCTCGAAAACTTCGAGGGCGGAGAGATCGGCGGCGGCACGCCTGAGGAAAACGCCAAGATCCTGCTTGACGTTCTGGAAGGCAGGGATCACGGCGCCAACAGAGCCGTGACGCTCATCAATTCCGGCGCGGCCATCTACATTTATGGCCTTGCCAAAGATATTCGGGAAGGCGTCAAAATGGCGGAAGAATCAATAGACAAAGGCTTGGCCAGACAAAAACTCGATGAACTCGTAGCCGCCAGTAAAAATGCGTGACATTCTCTTGGAAATAGCCGAAAAATCGGCCCATGACCTCAAGGCGAAAAAGGCTGCGCTAAAGGAAGCGGAATTGATAAAAGCAATAGAGAAGCGGAGAAGGCAGCCGCTTTCGCTTTACGCCGCTCTGAAAAGAGAGGGCGTCTCCGTCATCGCGGAAATAAAGAAAGCCTCGCCCAGCAAAGGAATAATCAAAGCCGATCTCGATCCCGTAAGCTTGTCGAAAACCTACAGCGCCAACGGCGCGGCGGCCATCTCCGTCCTGACGGAGGAGAACTACTTCCTCGGCTCCATGGACATTCTGAAAACGGTCCGCAGGGAAACTTCTCTCCCCGTTCTGAGGAAGGATTTCATCTTCGACCGCTACCAGGTCCTGGAAGCCGCGGCGGCCGGCGCCGACGCCGTTCTGCTCATCGCCTCGCTTCTTAAGGACGACGCGCTCCTTAAAGAGCTCTTTAAGTTCACGCACGAACTGGGCATGGAAGCGCTTTGCGAAGCGCATGACAAACTTGAAGCGCAGCGCCTCGTTGACCTCGGCGCGAAAATAATCGGCGTGAATTGCCGCGACCTCAGAACTTTCCAGGTCTTCCCGGAAAAGTCGGAAGCGGTCATAGAGACGCTGCCAAAAGAAGTCGCGAAAGTGGCGGAGAGCGGCTTGAAAACGCCAAACGACCTTAAACTTTACCCTGCCGCCGACGCTTTTTTGATCGGCGAAACTTTAGTCAGGTCAAATGATCCCGGCGCAACTTTGAGAGGTTTCGCTAATGGCCGCTAAATTCGTAAAGATCTGCGGACTCACCAACTATTCCGACGCGCGCTTCGCCTTCGAAGCGGGAGCGGATTACCTCGGTTTCATCCTGATCCCGGGGTCATTGCGCGCCATAGACAGGGAAGAGTTCGAAAAGATCGATTTCGGTAAAAAAGTCGGCGTTTTCCTGAACGCCCCTATAGACTACGTCCTCTCCTTTAAACTCGACACGATCCAGCTGCACGGAACGGAGAGCGAAGAATACGTTGACGAACTGCGCGCCAAAACGAATTGCGAGATCTGGAAAGCGCTGCCCATCGTGGACGCCGGGAGTTTGGCCTTCGCTAAATCGCATTACAAAGGCCTCCCCATTTTGGCCGACGGCGAAAAGAGCGGGCGCCATTGCGATCGAGTTTTGGCGCGCGACCTCTGCGCTGTTAGACCTACGATCCTGGCGGGACAGTTGACGCCCGAGAACGTGGGAGAGGCGATCAATTTGGTCGATCCTATCGGCGTGGACGCGGCCAGCGGCGTGGAAACCGAAAACGACCCCAGGAAAAAAGACGAACATAAAATACTAGCTTTCATAAACGAAGTAAGGAAACACTTATGAGCAAAACTCATTTCGGCCCCTACGGCGGACAATACGTGGCGGAAACGCTGATGCCCGCCCTGCATGAACTGGAACAGGCTTACAGCGAAGCGAAATCTGACCCCGCTTTCAAAGCTGAGATGGCCAATCTTCTGCGCGATTACGTGGGGCGCACTTCCCCTCTCTATTTCGCCAAGCGTTTGACGGAAAAAGTTGGCGGCGCGAAGATCTATCTCAAAAGGGAAGACCTGAACCATACCGGCGCGCACAAAATAAACAACACCATCGGCCAGGCCCTCTTAGCAAAACGCATGGGCAAGAAGCGCCTGATCGCCGAAACGGGCGCCGGCATGCACGGCGTCGCGACGGCGACCGTGGCGGCGCTTTTGGGCTTCGAGTGCGAAGTCTTCATGGGCGAACTTGACATCAGGCGCCAGGCCCCGAACGTCCAGCGAATGCACGCCCTGGGCGCCAAGGTTAGAAGCGTCGCTTCCGGAACGGGAACCTTGAAGGACGCTATGAACGAAGCGCTGCGCGACTGGGTGGCCACTTATGAGGACACTTTCTACGTCATCGGCACGGTGGCCGGCCCGCATCCCTATCCTGCGATGGTTAGGGATTTCCAGTCGGTCATAGGCAAGGAAGCCAGGCGCCAGTTCAAAAAGCTCTCCGGCAAACTGCCAGACCAGGTAATCGCCTGCGTGGGCGGCGGCAGCAACGCCATGGGCATTTTCCACGCTTTCCTCCGTGACAAGGACGTCGCTCTTTTCGGCGTGGAAGCCGGGGGCTTTGGCTTGAAGACCAAAGCGCACGCCGCCAGCATAGAGGGCGGCGAAGTGGGCGTTCTGCACGGCTGCAAGACCTACCTTCTGCAGACCAATGACGGCCAGATCCTGGACGCCTACTCAGTTTCCGCGGGCTTGGATTATCCCGGCGTCGGTCCGGAGCACTCCTACCTTGGCGACATCGGGCGCGTCACTTACACCGCCATAAATGACAAGGAAGCGCTTTCCGCTTTCCACGCCCTCTGCGAATACGAGGGCATTATCCCGGCCCTGGAGAGCGCGCACGCCCTGGCGCAGGCCATTAAAAACGCCAAAAAGCTTGGCAAGGACAAAAACATCATCGTCTGCCTTTCCGGGCGCGGCGACAAAGACATGGACAACGTCATCAATTACGAAGCGAAAATGCAGGAGAAGAAACAATGAGCGGCAAATTGAGAAAAATTTTTGCGGACGGAAAAAAGAAACTTGTGGGCTTCGCTTCCGCGGGCTGCCCGACAGTAGGAGAAAGCCTTGAATTCATGGACGCGATGTTAGCGGGCGGCGTGGACGTTCTCGAAATAGGCGTGCCCTTTTCCGACCCTATGGCGGACGGCCCGACGATCCAGGCCTCCTCGCAGAAAGCGCTTGCTTCAGGCACGACCGTGAGTGACGTCCTTAAGATCTGCAAAACCTTGAGCGATAAATATCCCAAGAAGGGCTTCGTCTTGTTCAGTTACTACAACCTGATCTTCCATATGGGGCCCCTTAAGTTCGCCCGTGCCGCCAAGGCCGCCGGCGCCGACGGGATCTTGGTCGTGGACGTCCCCTTGGAGGAAAGGAAAGAAATAAAGCCCTTCTTAGACAAGCACGGCCTCGATCTTATCCCGCTCGTTTCGCCCGCCACGCCCAAAGCGAGGGCAAAAGAGATATTAAAGGGAATAGGCGGCTTCGTCTATTACATAATCTTTAAGGGCGTGACCGGAACGAGAACGAAATTGCCGAAAGACCTTAAAGCCAAAGTCGCGGAACTGAAGAAAACAGCTAGCCTTCCAGTGGCGGCCGGTTTCGGCGTAAGCGACGCCGCCATGGCGAAAAAAGTTGCAGCAATCTCGGACGGAGTCGTCATGGGCTCCGCCTTCGTAAAGATCCAGCTGGACGAAAAATTAAGCGCTGAAAAGAAGGCCGCGAAGGCAAAACGGCTCGCGGCCGACTGCAGTTTGGCGCTTAATCAATAACGGTTTCCGTTATTGTTGCGGTAATAATTATTGTTCCGGTAACGGGGCTGATAATTATTGCCGCCGTTCTCATTCGAGAAACGATTATAGCGATAGTTCTTCTGGACGTTTTCCTTGAAGAAGATGACCTTCGTTCCGGCGATGAGATCGCCTATCCTTCTCAGTCCGATCAAAGCAAGGAAAGCCTCCAGCACTATGACGGAATAGCTGGCGATAATTATCACCTTTTCTATTTCCGGCTTGATAGTGCCCTTTTCAGCCAACGCCATGGCCACGAAAATAATGATGGCGGGCAAAAGGATCGTCAGGTTTCTAAAAATGGTGTGATAGAAGCGGGGCTTCGGAGAACGCACCGCGAAGATCTTGAGATTGCAGAAGCGTTTTCCGACGCTGCGGCTGTATCCCCAGGCGTCACGCGCGATGACGGCGAAGAAAAACCACAAGCCGATGACGAAGCACTTAAGCTGCATAACGAGCGCAGGCTCGGTCGTAACCGGCACGCCGTTCACTAACTTTTCTCCCTTGAAAAAATCAGCCACGAAAAGAACAAGCGCCACGCCGCCCAAAAAGACCAGAAAATCGATTATGCCGGCGTTCAAACGGTTGAAAAAATCGCTGATGAAAAAGCTCTTGCGGGGCTTCTCACCATTTTGGGCAGTACGGGAGCTGACTGCCTGTTCCTCAGAAAAGGATTCCTCAGTTAAATTTTCAGTGTTTTCCATAATTTGAATTTAAATTAATTAGTAGATTGAACCAATACTCAAATAACTTACCATATATTAGCAATTTCTGTTTTACAATGCAAAATGGTTTTGATTTGTCTGAAAAACAGGACTGTTCCCAGCCCCGAAAATTGCTATAATAAACAATAATACTTTTTTAAATCTTTTCAGAGGCAAAACATGAACAGAATCAAAACATCCGCCTTGCTCTTTTTATCTTGCTTAGGCCTTATGGCTGCGGAAGCGCCCCAAGCCCAGAAAGTCTATGTCTCCGTCGGAACCGTCGGGACGACTGAGAACGTCACCCAGCACCGCTACACCGGCCGCGTCGTAAGCCCGGCCAGAGTCGATCTCATAGCCAGGATCAGCGGCGAACTTAAGGAGATCGGTTTCGAGGAAGGCACTTTCGTAGAGGAAGGACAGGTGATGTACAAGCTTGACGACGTTCCCTACAAAGCCGCTGTCATGAGCGCGGAAGCGCAGCTAGCTGAAGTCAAAGCGAAAGCGGAGTACGCCCAGCAGACATACAACAGAGTACAGGATCTTTACAACAAACAGGTTACAAGCAAGGACGCCTTCGACAACGCCAAGAGCGCCCTGGCGGTCGCCAATGCCGCGGTCCAGGCTGCGGAAGCCACGCTTCTGACGGCCCAGGAGAACTTGAGCTACACCGTCATCACTTCCCCCATCGCCGGCAAAGTCGGCACGACCGCCAAGACGAAGGGCAACTACATCACCCCCAGCTCCGG
>JAFYIM010000447.1 GCA_017538635.1 bacterium | reverse complement strand
GCCGGCGTCAAGACTCAGATCGACGTCGATCCAGTCTGATCATCTGGTTTTTCTTGCGAAAAGCAGAGCTATCACAAAGGCTGCAAAAGCAAAGGCCGGTTCGGGAACGACATCGTTTATGCCGGAAACGCAGAGCGCGAAGTTCTGAGGCCCTTCCATAACGTTGTAGCCGGCAACTTTTAC
Source organism: bacterium (assembly GCA_017538635.1). The sequence continues at coordinate 1,507 of JAFYIM010000447.1, read as the reverse complement.
TTCTATGCGGCTGCCGGCGGGAAAATCGTTCACCTGACAGCGCTCACAGTTATTCTTAAAGTCGTTGTGTGCTGTTTTTCCTCCGGAGTAATAATCGGTTTCTCCGTCGCTCACGACGATGTCAAGGTCGTTGACCAGGGCAAGGGCAGCGCCAACAGTTCCAGGATAGTCGCTCCAGCAGAGTGTCGCGGAAACGGGTCCTTCGCTTTCCTTGGTGAAGAAATAGGAAACGGATTGGCCGGTCTCCGCTATCGTTCCCTCCGTAGCGAAGAGTTTGCCGCATGAGGGATCCAAGCTTTCGTTAAGATTGACATGCCCGAAGCCGTTCACCCAGTTGGGGACGACTTCCGGGATCTCGGTGCAGCTGTCAAACTGACCTTTGCCCATAGTCCTGGCGCCGTTGATGAGCAGCGCTTTCACCAAAGCGCAGGAGGGGGAGGCGATGTCGGTATTTTCTTTCAGGTACTGCAGGGCGCAGGCCGCCGCGCCGGAAGTCAGGGGCGTGGCCATGGAGGTTCCGAACATAAAAGTGTAATAAGATTTTCTTTCGCCATCGTTGTCATCGTCATAGAGCGATTCCGTGGAGTAGATCCAGGTGCCGGGCGCCACGATGTCAGGTTTCGCCCTGCCGTCCTTGGCGGGTCCGCGGCTGGAGAAGTAGGCCATGCCCTGCTGCGTTTCGTTGTTCGGATAGGCGGCCTTGTCGTTATAATAGGGATTGTCGATCGGCAATTCCCAGAGCATGCCGTAAGTATAGGGGTATTCCGGACGGTAACTTTCCGAGGCGCCCACCGTCATGGAGTTTTTGGCGACCGCTTCGCAGCCAAGGGAAAAGTTATCCTCAAGGTCTATCCTTTCGTTCTCGTTCCCGGCGGCGAACAATAAGAGTAGATCGGGATATTGTATAGACAGCGCGTCATAGTATTGAGCCGTGCTGGTGTATTCTCCCTTGAAACTGTAGAAGCTGGAGCCCCAGCTGTTGTTCATGACTCTTCCGCCGGCTGCGTAAGCGTTCGCGATGTCGTTGTCCGAGAGATCCGCAATAGAAGAGGAGGCGTCGCCCAGGCAGATGAAATAGAGATCAGCTTCCCTGGCTGTTCCGGCGTAAGTGCCGCCGTAATGAGCGCCCGTTCCCGTTGCGGAGCCCGCCACGTGGGTACCGTGACCGTTAAGATCTTTCCAGTCAGTCCTCGTGGTGTTCAATTCGCCCACGACGCCGATCACGTTTTTATCCTGGAAGTCGTCGTGTATGTTGGCGGTGTCTCCGCTGTCAAGGCCGGTATCCGTCACTATGACCATCACGCCTTTTCCGGTATAGCCGGAGTTGTTGGCGCGGTCAACGTTCATGAGATTGTCGCCTCTGGCGACGTCGTTCATAAACTTTTTCACAGGTTTTATTTCAACGCTCAAGACTTCGCTTTTTGCGGCGAGAGAAGAAACTAGAGAGATGGGAATACTCGCTTCGACAATAGGCGGCTCTTTGTGAAGCAGTTTGTATTCCGTCACG
>JAFYIM010000446.1 GCA_017538635.1 bacterium | reverse complement strand
GATCTCGAACTACGATTCCGACGCTAATTTGAAGACCTGGGGCGTTATGATGCAGTTCATACAGGAGGGCGACGCGCTGGTCATCATCCAGCCGGATGGAAACTACACCGTCCAGATCTATGAAGGCAAGGGCGTATATTCCTTCCGCTACGTGCCTGTTCCGTCTTTGCAGAAAGAATTCGCCAATCTCATAAAGGAATACGGCAGAGTCTGGGTGTTCGTTTACAACGGCGTTCTGGCGTCCGGCAGAGTGGTGGTTCCCGAACCGTACAGGGAGACGCTGGGAGAACAGTACCAGTCCTGCTTCACGCTTCCCTTGTTCTTCGGCGAGACGGTCTATCTCCAGCAGGACGACAAGGCGAAGATGGCCAGGGCGCTTTTCTCCCAGCAGCTTCTCAATTACATTTCCGATATTGCCAAGGAAGTCGACTACCGCGACCTGGCGGTCTTTTTCCAGAAAGCCGGACAATTTGAGAACGCCAAGGAAGTCTTAGCCAGGGCGCTGACGCTTTTCCCCAACAGCTCCATGCTCTACAGAACGCTGGCGGAAGTTTACGTGTCCTCCCAGAACATCGAGGCTTATGAGGAGATCTACGAGTGCAACCGCACGGCCAACGCCCTGACCAGGGCTGAGACCGGGAAGGCGAATCTCACCGCGCTTTTCCAAAACGCCATTTACACCGCGAGGAAAGGCCTCTACGAAAAGGCCCGCACGCTTTACTTCTCCCTGCTCTCCGTTTTCGGTCATCAGTCCGACCCCGTCATGGAATCGCAGGTCAGGCGTTATTTCGTAAAAGATGTTCTGCTGCCCATAGGCGACACTAACGAAGCGATCTCCCAGCTTTTGGTGGACATCAACCTAGGCGCCCAGAACACGGAGTACGATTACAACCTGCTTTTGGATATTCTCGACAAATGCGCCTACTCCAACGCGGCGGTCTCGGTCGGCTACGGCTTTTTCAAATCCACGAACCATCAGCACGTTGAATCGGCCCGGCGTTACGGGCAGATGGCCATGAAATACGGAACGGACGCCCAGTTCAAGGAAGCGCTTGATCTTATCAGCGAGAGGAACCGCTACAATCCTTTGCTTTTGGAAAAATTGAGAATGCAGAGGGAGTGGTTCCGCGACTGGACCAACATGGCTTTGAGCAAAGGCTATATCCCCTTCCAAGGAGCGATCCACTAATGATCATAAGACGTTTTATTTCCGGTTTCGGAGCTCTGTGGCTGCGTGCGAAAGGCCTCAAAATAAAAAGAGGCCTGGTGCTTTACGGCAAGCCCATAACGCACCTGACCGAGGGCGGAACGATCTCTCTCGGCGAGAACTGCGTTCTCTGCTCGAAAAGCGAGGCCAATTTTGCCGGCGTGAACCATCCCGTCATTTTGGCCCTCCTGCGTCCGGGCGCGAAGCTTTTTATAGGCGACGACACCGGCATCTCCGGCGGCTCAATTTGCGCCGCCAAGAGCGTTGTGATCGGAAAGAGCTGCCTCATCGGCGCCAATGCGCTCGTAGCCGACTGTGATTTCCATGCCGTGAAACCGGAAGGCAGAAGACACAATTCCGATCCGGATGACATCGGCTGCGAGCCGGTCGTTATAGAAGACAATGTCTGGCTGGGCGCCAACGTTACCGTCCTAAAAGGCGTGACCATCGGAAAGAATACGGTGGTGGCGGCCGGCAGCGTTGTGACTGAAAGTTTGCCGCCCGACGTTGTCGCAGGCGGAGTTCCCGCCAAGGTAATCAGGAAACTTTAGGGAAAAACAGTGACTCCGTTTATTCCAGTCATAGTCGCCGTTGGGGGATTAGCCGCCCTGTGGATGGCCCTGCGCCGTCCCCTGTGGCTTTTCTATTTCCTCATCTTCGTTTTGCTGGAACCAAGCAGATATCTGAGTTTGAGCAGCATTTCCCTCGGGCCTTTTTCCATCAAGGGGTACGAGATCTTCCTGCCGCTTATCTATTTCGCGGCTTATAAGCACAGGAAGCGCGCGCTAAAGGATTGCGTTCCCGTCTTCATGGTCCTGTTCTTCCTGATGACCGTGGTGTCCCTTTTTAACGGGCTTAAGAACGGCTACGGCGCCGGCGCCTTCAACTACTTCCGTCCCTACGCTTCCATGTGGATAGCGGTGGCCGTCCCCCTGTTTTTCAAGAGCGCCGACGAAATGGACGGATTGCTGCGCTTCTTCACCGTCTGGGCTACGATCTTCATTATCGTGGAGATGGTGTCGCTTCAGACGGGCATAGGCTATTCCTTCGTCTATTCCCCCATCCGCGCCTCCTACAGTTCGCTTCTTAGTGACACCAGCTGCTCGAACATGGCTTTCATTTTCATTTATCTTTTCTCCATGTTTGACCTGGGAATGAAGCATGCGACGCTTTATCTCATCCTTATCGGCTTTTCTTTCATCTGCACGGTCATGAGCTCCGCGCGCGCGGTCTGGCTCGGCATGCTGGTCTCGATCGCGGGCTTTTTCGCCCTGGGCAGAGTGCGCTCCAAGATCTACCTGACCTTCTTCTCCATCCTGGGCATCATAGCCCTCTTTTTCCTTGGTTCGCTGTATATCGCCCGTTACGACATGACGCTGGCCGAGCGTCTTCCGACGCTGATCAACACGCAGGAAGGCACCGGGCATTGGCGCATCATGGCCTGGCACCAAACGCTGGAGGACATCAAAGCGCATCCTATTATCGGCTGGCCGATGGGCAACGAGCCGCTTTTCTATGTCGAGAGTTCCGGCATTTTCTGTACCAACGCCACGCACAACGAGTTTTTGAAGATCGCCCGCTACACAGGTCTTACCGGTCTTTTCTTCTTTTTGTGCCTGATGGTTCAGACGCTTGTAAACGGGTTCAAATACATAGTGACAACGAGCGGCGAAGACCAGAGAAAAATGCTGGCGCTTTTTCTTTGCGTGGTGTTCATCCTCGTTACTTCGACTTTCTCCCAGCGCATAACCTCCATCGACATCTGCCCCTTCATCTGGGGCATCTTCGGAATGGTCTATCTTAAGCTCATAGAGGAGAAAGAGAGAAAGGGAGGACTCGTGCAGTGAAGATCCTCATGCTGAACGCCAACATCATAGGCGTCGGGACATATCACCGCGCCTTGTGGTTCGCGAGGATGTGCGCGGAAGCCGGGCACGAAGTGACCGTCTGCACCACGGGCCGAACCAATTACTGGAAGAGAAATTTTCTTAGTGACCGTCCCAACGTGACGATAATAGAAGGCCCCAGAGCCGGCTTCGATCTCTATCCCGGCAATGGTTCCAACATCGATATTTTCTGGCGCACGCTCTATCTTATGAAGGGCGGCTTCGACGTCATCTACACTTTCGAGTATCACCCCAATGTCTCCTGGCCGGTCTATCTTTGCCAAAAAGGCCGTAGGATGATCAACGACTGGTGTGACCTTTACGCCGGCGCCGCCAACGTCTTCCACGGAAAAGAGTGGATGCACCGCTGGGACGCCAAAAGGGAAGCCAGGATCCGCCATAAGGCCGACCTCGTTACGGTCATTAGCGATTTTTTGGGCGACAAGGCCAAGGAGATCGGCGTTCCTCCGGAGAAAGTCGTGCTTATAAGGGAAGGCGTCGATACGAACTACATGCGGCCTTTTGACAAAGCGGAAAGCCGCGCCCGCCTCGGGCTTCCCCTGGACGCCAAGCTGATAGTCACCCTGCAGGACGGCGCGGCTTTTCCGCCGCTCCTTGAAAGCCTGAAAACCTTGCGCGAAAAAGATCCCAAAGTCGCCTTGCTTTTCGTTGGCAGAATGCGCGAAGACCAGAAGAAACTGGTTTCTGAAAAGGGCCTTTCCGACGCGGTCGTGACGACCGGTTTCTGCAGCGACGAGGACCTTCCCAGGAACCTCTGCGCCGGCGACGTTGCCGCGCTGCCGATGGTCGACAGCCTTGCCAACAAATCCCGCTTCCCGCACAAGATCGGCGACTACATCGCCTGCGGGCTGCCGTTGGCGGTCACCGATATCGGCGAATATCCCCTGATGCTCAAGGATGGGGATCTGGCGGCCGTCGTCAGCCTGGATGTGCGCGCGCATGAACATGTTCTGGCCGATCAGCTCGCCGTCCTTCTCCATGACGAAATCCAGTTCTTTGACGAACGCCGGATCGTCGCGCAGCACGTGGATCACGTAGTGCTCGCTGCAGCCAGG
>JAFYIM010000445.1 GCA_017538635.1 bacterium | reverse complement strand
TTATAGGCAGGAACAGCCTCGACTTTGATCTCTTTGCTTATAACTTTGCTTTCACCGTTGGTAAGGACTGTGCCGGAGCCGTAAAGTTTCTTGACGGCCTTGTTCAGGAAGATCTGCGTCCCCTCTTTCTTAAGAGCGTCTATGGCGTCCTTGTCATAGTGGTCGAAGTGCTCGTGGGTGACAAGGATGATGTCAGCCTTCTTGAATTTTGAATAATCCGTCGCGGGATCCATCTTCTTCCCAACCGGATCGACATGGATCTCAAATCCATCGTACTGGATCAGCATGGTGGCGTGCTTGATGGACGTTATTACAACATCCTTGCCGCTTGCGGTCTTGAAAATGTCGGTATTCTTTTCGGATGAAAATCCGGTCATGACTCCCAGCATAATGATGCCTCCTATGATCAGTTTTTTCATTTTACCTCCTATTTAACTGCAAAGTTGCTGCAAAGCCATGACAAGTTTGCAGTAAGGTTCATATTTTAGCCAGACGCTTTAAGCCGGAAGATGAGTCCGGCCCCCTTTATCACGTTTCTTTCCCAATTATTTTAGCATACAAAGGAGGAAAAACGCCCGAACGTTATCACATATCGTTTTAGTATGTGATTTGATATAATGGACAACGCATTTAATGGAAACGTGCTTGGAGAAATATATGAAAATTGCCGTCGGATTATCAGGCGGAGTCGATTCCGCAGTTGCCGCCCTGCTTTTAAAGCAGGCCAGTCATACGGTCGTCGGAGTTATGATGAAGCTCTGGCGCGAAGGACGCTACAAAGGCGGCGCCAAAGACGCTTGTTTCGGCCCCGGCGAAAAAGAGGACGCCGAAGATGCGCAGCGCCTTGCGGATATGCTGGGCATAGAATTCAAGACATTCGACCTGTCGGATGAATATGAAAAGATCGTCCTGGATTACTTTAGGCGCGAAAATTCTGCCGGCAGGACTCCCAATCCCTGCGTGGTGTGCAACCGCAGTCTGAAATTCGCGCTTCTGCCGAAAGCAGCCTCTCAATGCTTCGACTTCGACCGTTTCGCGACCGGGCATTACGCCAGGCTTGTCAAAGTTGGAACGCAAAGGCTCGCCGTATCAGCGGCCGCGGACAAAAGCAAAGATCAAAGCTATTTCCTTTGGAATCTTTCTCAGGATCAGCTCGCACGCATTGAGTTCCCGCTTGGGAACTTGACAAAAGCAGAAGTTAGAAGCATCGCCAGGGAAGCCGGGCTTCCAATGGCTGAGAAAAAAGAATCCCAGGATTTTTATTCGGGAGACCTGTGCGAGCTCATCGGAAAAGAGGAGTGTGAAGGAGAGATCGTCTCGACCGACAACAAAACGCTAGGCACGCACAAAGGCTACTGGCAATATACCATCGGTCAGCGCCAGGGGCTCGGCATCGGCGGCGGAATACCGTACTATGTGGTGAAAGTTGTCCCGCACGAAAACAAAGTCGTCGTTGGCCGGCGGGAGGAAGCCGTTGAAACAGAATTTAAACTCACAAACATTAACTATCAAGGCGCCGAACCGACTGACAAAATCATAACGGGATTTGTAAAAGTGCGCTCCAGCGGGGACGCGGCAGGACCGGTGGAATTCGACAAAGGGACGATTCGCGCTCAGGAAGGCATATTCGGAGTCGCGCCGGGACAATCCGCCGTGCTCTACTCCGATAAAGGAGCTATTTTGCTCGGCGGCATAATCGCATAAAAGGAGTTAAACATGACAATAATTTACCAAGGGCAAAAAAAAGAAACAGCAGCCAAAACCGTAGCGGATTTTCTTGTTGAGCAAAAATGCGCCGAAAACAGCATCGTGGAATACCAGAGGGAAATCCTGGAATCCTCCGAGACAGCGTCTGCCCTGCTTGAGGAAGGAGCGGAGCTTAACGTTTACAAAATCGTTTCCGGAGGTTGAAAATGAGCGCAAACACATACCTGACCGACAGGGAGCGGGCTATATTGGAGAGCGCAAACATAGGCATAGCCGGGGCCGGTGGGCTAGGCTCCAACTGTGCTTCGCATCTCGTAAGAGCCGGGATAAGGAAACTGACGATAGCCGATTTCGACACAGTCAGCGAATCGAACCTTAACCGTCAGTTTTTCTTCCGTCACCAGATCGGCGAAAAGAAGATTGCCGCTCTCGCTGAAAACCTGCGCCTTATCGAACCGGACCTTGATCTTTCCCTTTGCGGCGAAATGATCACACCTGAGAATGCCAAGAGCGTCTTCTCAAGTTGCGACATCGTGGTCGAAGCCTTCGATTCCTCATCCGCAAAGATGATGCTGATCTCCGCTCTTAGAACATGCGGCAAACCCATCGTTTCAGCCAGCGGGCTAGCCGGCTGGGGAAGATCTAATGATATAAGATTGAATCGCGTCGGCGGCAATCTTTTCCTGATAGGAGACGGTGAAAGTGACGTGAAACACGGCATCGCTCCAGTCAGCCCCCGTGTAGGCATCGCCGCGGCCATGGAGGCCAACACTGTCGTCGCCCTTCTGCTTGGAGAGAAAATTTGAAAGGAGAATAATATGAAACCTCTTGTTATTGCTGAAAAACACTTTTCAAACCGCTTTTTTCTCGGCACCGGGAAATTCGCGAGCCGCGAACAGACGCGTCTGGCGCTGGAAGCCAGCGAAACGGAACTTGTCACCGTCGCGTTGACGCGAGTAAACGAAAACGCCGCCGATGACGACGACATCCTCGCCTCCATCGACAGGTCGCGCATTGAAGTTATGCTGAACACCTCGGGCGCGCGCAACTCCGAAGAAGCCGTGCGCATAGCGAAACTGGGCAAAGCGGCCGGATTCAAGTGGCTGAAAATTGAAATCCACCCTGACGCCCGCTACCTCCTGCCCGATCCTGTTGAAACATTGAAAGCCGTTGCGGAGTGCGCCAAACTAGGCCTGGTCGTCCTCCCCTACATCAACGCCGACCCCGTGCTGGCAAGACATTGCGAAGACGCCGGAGCCGCAGCGGTGATGCCGCTTGGCTCGCCCATAGGATCCAACCGGGGGCTTAGAACGCGCGACATGCTCGAGATAATAGTTGAGCAGAGCCATGTTCCGGTCGTAGTGGACGCAGGCATAGGGCTGCCAAGCCATGCCGCGGAAGCCATCGAACTCGGCGCTGACGCCGTCCTCGCCAACACGGCGGTTGCGGCGGCTGGCGATCCTGTATTAATGGCGGAATCCTTCAAACTAGCCGTGCGCGCGGCCGAACTCGCCGTCGAAGCGAAACCTCCCGTCCAGCGCGCCATTGCTAACGCAACAAGTCCTATGGACATCTTTGTCTGAACATGTTTCCCCTGCTCAAATATTCCGCATCAGAAGTTGAAGACTATCTCCAGCATGTTTCACCCGACATGGTGGCGGAAAGTCTCGCAAAATCACGCCATGATTGGTTTGATCTACTGAATCTCATAAGCCAAAAGGCCCGTCCCTTCCTTCCGCAAATGAGAAACGCCGCCCGGCTAGTCCGATTGCGCTATTACGGCAAAACCGTTTCCGTCTATGCTCCGCTTTACGTTGGCAACACCTGCATAAACTCTTGCCGCTACTGCGATTTTCGCATCCAGCACAAAGGAACGCCGCGAAGGAATCTCACGCTTGAGGAAATTCTTGTTGAAGCAAACACGATACGCTCTTTCGGCATTGATTCGCTTCTCGTTGTCGCCGGCGAAGATCCTGTCGTCAACACGGTGCAGCACCTTGCGGAGATTGGGAGGCTGCTCAAGCCAATTTTTTCCAATCTCTCCCTGGAGGTGGCTCCCCAATCCGAGGACGCCTACCGCGAACTCTTCAAAGCGGGCTTCGAAGGACTAACCTGCTTTCAGGAAACATACGACCAGGAACTTTACCGCGAAATGCACCCGGCCGGTCCCAAGGCGGACTACAACTTCCGACTCGGCACGCTCCAGCGTGCCGGCAAGGCCGGTTTCCGCGTCCTTGGGTGCGCCTTCCTTTTGGGATTAGGCCCCTGGAGACCCGAAGCCGCCAGTTTGGCGGCGCACGCCTTCTACCTTATGCGCGAATGCTACGAAGCCAAAATTCAGTTCGCTTTTCCGCGGATCTGCCGCGTTGACGGCGGATTCGTTCCACCCTGCGAAGTTGGCGAAGAAGACCTGGAGCAGATGATGCTGGCGTTCCGAATTGTTTTCCCCCAGTGCTGCATGACTGTCTCCACACGCGAAGCGCCCGACTTCCGGGACCGAATCGTGCAAACAGCCGCCGACAACATGAGCGCCGGCTCAAAGGTCACACCCGGCGGCTACGCCTTGAAAAGCGACGACACCGCACAGTTCACCCTTACTGATCAACGCTCCCCCGCCGAAGTGTTCGCCGCTATCCGCGCAAACGGACAGCAGGTCGTCTTCAAAAATTGGGATAACCGGATCTGATCTTTTCATCCGTGCCGATAATACAAATCATTTCAGTATACGATTTGATATTAATTGATGCCTAAACATCAATCTGCCTAAGAACGTTTACGGAGTAACATTCCGGGGATTGGACAAAATCTTCGATTCTTTCGGCCTCAGCTAAGCTCTTCCCGGACCGGGGCGACCGCTATATCAGCAAAGGCTTATTCCCAATAAAATAAAATAGGCAAACAAGAGGCAGCGCTAAACAGAGCGGCCCAGCTTATAGGCGGCTCCCATGAATTTGGTCTCTTTCACCGCGCCTTTTTCATAGACGCCGTCGGCCAATATTTTGCCGGCCACTTTGCTTCCCTCATAACAGTCGAGGAAGCCTTTCAAGGGCGCCGTGCTGGTCTTGAAAGTTTTGCGGTCCGTTTCGGCCATGGTCATGATGTAATAGAAGGTCTTGTTGGTGAGCTTCGGATAGATCGCC
>JAFYIM010000052.1 GCA_017538635.1 bacterium | reverse complement strand
GACAACGGCGCCGACTTAAGAAGCGTGCAGACCATGCTGGGCCATGCCTCCATCGGCACTACTCAGATCTACACTCACGTTACGATCGAGCGTTTGAAAGAAGTTTACGACAAGTCCCATCCCAGAAAATAAATAGCCAATATCAGCCTATTTATAAAAGCGAGTTTCTTATATACAAAGAAACCGCGTTCCCAAAACGCATTTATGGATTATTTCAGACTTCTTTTATACCATATTAAAGATAATCAATAACCGAAAAAAATGAAAAAACTTTGTGTTTTAGCGCTTCTTATTTCATTTGCCGCCGCACTCTACGCTGAAGACGACGGCTACAATTATCAGAATGTTTATTTCACCGGCTTTGAAGAAGCCGAAGGCTACGTGCTTGGGGCTTTGAACGGCCAGTGCGGTTGGGATGTCTATCAAGAGAATTTCGACTTCAGGGTCGTTGACAACGCTTTTGCTTTCAACGGCGCCAATTCCGTCTATGTCTTCACCGGCGACACCAAGAACAGCGGCAGCAAGACGACATTCGAATATGAAAATCCTGACTGCCTGCCTGTCACCATATCTTTCATGATGAGGCCGAGCGAAGGCCCAGTGCGCTTCCATGTCACTGACTTCAAAGATCAGCGGATCAAGAAATTCGCCATCAGTTCCAAACAGTTGACGCTTGACAATCCTTATGATGCGATAAACTTCAGCAATGAACTTGACACCACCGCCTGGTACAGGGTGAGTCTAAGCTTCGAGCCATATGACAACTACATCGATCCCATACAGATCTTCGAGGCGTATTCTACCAACGCCCTGGTCGAGACGAGGGCTATGTATGACAACCAGTCCCCGTCCGAAGGAGAACCGGGAGGCTTTGTCATCGCGACGGAATGGACCGACACCAACACGCATTCCTACATCGACGACCTGACCGTCACGACAATGACCATCCCTGAACCGGCTTCGCTTGGCATTTTAGCTTTGGCCGGACTCTTTCTGCTTCGCAAGCGCGGATAAGATCAGGCCTTAAGCCGCAAATCATTGAAACCAGCCGACTTCCGTCGGTTGGTTTCTTTTTTGAATGGAAATCGCGTTCCAAAAACGCATTACTTGTTTTTTTCTGTTTACCTTCGGTAAAATATCAAAACAAAATAATAATAATAACTTTTAACCAAACAGGTAATATCATGAAAAAAGCTTTAGTTTTAACGCTCGTCCTTTTGACAAGCGTTGCCTTCGCTGAAAGCGTTAACATTTATCAGACAAGTTTCGAGGCTGATGAAGGCTTCGTGGTCGGCACCATCGCCAACCAGGTCGGTTGGCAGCTGCTTTTCAACGAACTGAACCAAATGACGGTGACAGACAGTGACGCCGCCAGCGGAGATTATTCATTGAGGATGGTCCATGAAAACGGACAGGGCGACATTGGCTGCATTAAAACTTTCACATATGACAATCCTTATCAGGCGGACATCATTGTTTCCTTCATGTGGAGGCCATCCACCGCTTATCTGGCTGTGGAACTTCAGGACAAGAATGGCGTCGCGATCTGCGACCTTTTCCTGCGCACCGGCGAAATAAACGGAAATGTTCCTGGTTATTTGGTTTATAACATGAATCTTGATACTACCACGTGGTATCCTGTAATGGTGAGGCTTGACCCCAAGAACAACAAGCTCAAAGAATTGGTTATAGACAACACTACCATCATCTCCGCCAGCGATCCTCATGATTATTGCGCGAACGCTTCCGGTGATCTTGGCAAACTCAGGATCAAGTCCGAATGGTTCTACACCACGGATTCCTACATGGACGACCTTAGCGTCGATTTGGTCCCTGAACCGGCGAGCATTGGTCTGTTGGCTTTGGCGGGACTCTTTCTGCTTCGCAAGCGTTCATAAGTTCTAAAAATAAGCAAAGTTTTTTTAACCTGGCCGGGGAAACCCGGCCGGCTTTTTTAAAAAGAGATCATATGAAGAACATATTTTTAATTTTGGTCTTAATGGCGGCTTTTGTTTTCGCTGATGAGCAGGCCTTTTTCTGCGGATTCGAGGAAGAGGAAGATTATGTTTGGGGAGAGATTGTCGGGCAAAACGGCTGGACTGGCAGAGAAGGGCAGCACCTTGTCTCGGCAGACACAGCTTTCACTGGCGCGCAGAGCTTGAATTTCAACGGAATTGAAACTGGAGACTACGAGGCCAGGGTTAAATTTGAATGTGACAATCCGGAAGGTTTGCCAATGCACATCAGCTTCAAGTTCAAGCCGAGCGAGAACGGCTTGCTGCGCTTCTATCCCTTCGAAGGCCAGGGTCACATCATAAACATGTTCTTAGGCAGGACGCAGTTTAGCGCCGACGCACCAAAATATATGTTCAAGGATATCGAGCCCGCGCTTGATTTTAATGAATGGTATGAAGTTGGCGTTTATTTGAATCCCATAGACAGAGTAGTTGAATCTTTTTATATCGGCGATTGCGTTTTCGACGACGAGTACGGCTATGAGTACATAACGTACGGAGAGACCGGCATCCCTGACGGCATTGCCTTCTACACTTCCTGGGCAGACGACAAAACGGTGGCGTACGTTGACGATATTAAAGTGGAAGTTGAAGTAATACCGGAGCCGGCCTGCCTTGGTTTGTTGGCTTTGGCGGGACTGTTCCTGCTTCGTAAGCGCAGCTAAGCGATTATTTTTTGCAAACACTTGAAACCAGCCGGCTTCTGCCGGCTGGTTTCTTTTGCAAATGAAAATGATGTTTCAAATATGAATTACTTGTATTTTTACCTACGACTTTAATAGAATTCCCAGAAACAATTCTAGAAATTCAATGAATAAATTTTTCTCTCTTTTGTTTTTACTTTCTTTATCGGCTGTCCTTTATGCCGCGAAAGGCGATGGCTATTCCGTCGTTTATCATATCGGCTTTGAGGAAGACGAAGGCTATGTGCTAGGCAACATCGACGGCCAGTGCGATTGGACTGACTTAAACGGCAACGGGACTAATGAAGTTTCGGACGCCACATCGATGACCGCTTCACACTCTCTTCATTTGAAGGGAACGGAATTCAAACTGTGTAAAGATTTTGAGATAGACAATCCTGGCGATGATCCGGTGATGGTGACCTTCGAGATGAAGCCGGGCGTTGATTTTACCCGCTTTGCCCTTTATAGTGAAGGAACAAACGATCAGATCATAAACATGCATGTCAAAGCTTCGGAGGTTGCCACAGACACCAGTGGTTATTGTTCGAGTGAGGTTTTGGATCTGGACACCAACAGCTGGTATGAAGTCAGTGTTTTCTTGGAACCGGCTTCTCTTAGCATAACTTCCTTTTACGTCGGCGAAAGCGTAGAGTTTATCTATAACGAGAATCAGAACCAGTATCGGAATCACGCAACCGCTAGTGACGGCTCCGTTAAAGGATTTATGATCTACAACAACTGGAACGACAACACGGACTCATACATTGACGATTTCTATGTCGCGATTATGCCGGAACCGGCCTGCCTAGGCTTGCTGGCTTTAGCGGGACTCTTCTTCCTTCGCAAGAGGTCGTAATTTTTACGGATAGTTTTTTTGATGACCGGCCGGGAAATCCCGGCCGG
>JAFYIM010000444.1 GCA_017538635.1 bacterium | reverse complement strand
TTGTCGACACTGGAGAATATTCAATTTCCTTCTCTATTTTTTCTTCAAGCGCCTTTTTAGGATCGTAATAGGTGATTTTATCTTTCCGTTCTGTGTTTTTCAGGATAGAATCAACTTCACTTGCAACTTCAGGAACGTTCTTTGAAAGGCACCATTTCTTAAACCGTTCAGCATAATAAGGAAAATCAGGATTGCTCTTTATATCGCTTCCCTGTATCATGTCGAGAATAATCTTGGCGCAAGATGAGGGGTAATTATCCCTAAGGCTGACAATAATGCATGATATCCCCACTTGGTCTTTCTCGGGAGATAAGATCCTCAAACAGTTTGTAAACTCCTCCGGATCGTCGGTAAGAGTGGCTAGATAAAGTGCGCAGAAAATATTGTCTTCTTTTTTCAGCTTTTTCCTTAGGTAACACTTGAAATCATCCTGATCAGATATCTCGGAAAGCCTTCTGACAATCGATAAAGAAGGCTTTTCAACGTTTTCAAGCATCGGCTTTACCAAACTTTTTTTGATTCCACCGTAAGAAAGATAGTCAAAAGAGGCATGCGATGGGCTTGAGCCCTCCCAAAACCATTCGGCTCTTCGGCAGAACTCACTAGGATTGTGATAGAGTTGCCATTGAAGCACTTTAAAAAGAGGAGACGGCTCTTCCTTACTGCTTATAGTATCATTCAGTATATAGCGCAATCCTTCGTATTCAGGGAAAGCTTCCGTGAAAGTGCATATCTTATCAACATTAAAATGCTTATTTAAAAACTCTATGGCTTTTTCCCTATTACCAAGGCGCTCACAATAAAATTTCGTGAGAAAAAAACAATTGCTTTGAGTATCGGCAAAACTTTCAAGCTCTTTAAAAAAACTGTCCTTAATGCCGCAGCGTTCAGCGAACATAAACAATTCCCACCATTTGCCGATAATATCATTCTTAATTAACTTATAATAGCCTTCGAAACTAAAAGTAGTTATATCTCCCAAAGATTGTTCGCCTAATGTGCTGCCGCAAAATTCTCTATAATCTCCTTTTTTCAGTTCCTCCAACTTGTCCAGCAAAATCTTTTCACCACCGTTTTTCAGGCTAAGAATTTTCAGTACATCGCTTACGCTTTTAAAATTATAAGAATATCTTGTAGCTGTTTTTTTCTGTTCATTCTTTGAAAAGTACATATAAGCATAGCACGCCGGATAACAGCAGTTCCCATCCGTACGCATCTTTAAAAGCGCATCGGAAAAATCATCCAGCGTGAAGTGGTCAGGAGTTTCGCACAGCTTTTTGAAATCAGTCGCGATATTCAAAAAATGAGAGTCGTCCGGCCAAGTAGGATTGTCGACTTGACACAGGAAAAAGAGCGGCACTTTTGCAAAGTTGAGCCAGTTGGTGACCGACTCCGCCAACGTTCCGTTCAATAGGATCTCTTTCCAAACCGGCAGCCATTCTTCCTTTGGAGCTGTTCTGTGATATTCCCACTGCGCTTTGAGAGGATCGGATATTTCCTTTTCCTTGGCGAATTTCTCAATGTTTCCTTTCAATTTCTGGGAAGGAGAAACGGACGTTTCTTCCGCCATTGAAACAACGGAACAGGCGAACGCGAAAGCTATAAGCGCGAGCAGAAAATAATTGAGCTTTTTCATGGGACTATCCTTTCGGGGAAATTGTGAATAACTACCATTTCTATTATACAATAACCCTTGTCAAAAAAAAAAAAAGCAAGCGTAAGTTGCTTGCTTTAAACAAGTTGAGACAAGAGCGTTTTCGCTGGGACAACTGTTGGATCGGTCCTTGTAAAGCAATCTGCTTTTATGAATTCTTCCTCAAAGACTATTTGGAAAGCATGCTTGGCTTTTGTTTTGTTTTGGAAAAAACGCAGGCTAGGATTGATTTTTGTATCAGAGGCTTTTACTTCCGCTAAAAACCAAGGCTCCCCTTCGTTGGAAACAAGGAAATCAACCTCCCTTTTTTCTTTGTCGCGCAAATAGAAAAGACCAAAATCTCCGTAACCGAGGTCCGTCCAGGTCTCGACCGCTTTCAGCATATGACAGGCGACAAGCGTTTCGTAGCGTTTGCCTTTATCAGCAATCTGGGACC
>JAFYIM010000443.1 GCA_017538635.1 bacterium | reverse complement strand
TTGAACTGAGGATCATTCGTCACCTTCTCCACAGAGTCGGCTATGACTTTGATGCGGTACTGGTCGCTCCTGACAGTGATAAGATTGGAGATCTCGCTGAAGATCTTCGGCGTCACGCCCTGGATGTCCAGTATGTCGGCTGTGTTCTTGTAAGGCTTGATCTTGTTGCCGGAACGGTCTATTCCCTTCTCTATGGCCGCCGCGATAGCCGGCGTTATGCCCTTGAGGGCAGACAGCACACGCGGAGTGGCGGTGTTGATGTTGATCTTGCCGCTGGTCTGGCCCGGAGCAAGGAACGCATAGTCGAACCAGGCCTTGCCGGAAGTTTCCTGTCCCCTCAAGTTGTGAGGGACTATCTTAATCCTGATGCCGCCTCTGGGAGAGATATGCGCGGCGTGGATAAGGCCGCAGTAAACGCGGTCGTTCTTGTCGATCTGCAGACGCTGCGTCTGGCTGCCCATCAGGTACGGATTGTCGCTTGTGATGCGCATCTTGTCGTCCGGCAGAGGCAGCCTGTCGAATTCGCTCTTGGCGAAGTTATAAACGTAAACGTCGATCGTGGCGTTGTGGTTCTCTTCCAGGAACTCGGTAGTCTTGATGGAGTCGTTTAGGCCGAAAACATATAAACCGTAGTCGCTCTTCAGAAGGCCCTTGTTTTCCCATTCCCAAATGCCTTCGTCGCCGTCCTTGTCGGTGTAGTACATGGCCGTCGAATAGCCCGGGCCGACGCTGACCATGTCGCCCTTCTTAAGCCTGAGCTGCTTCATATTCGGTGCAGTCAGGCCCTCGACGAGCAGACCGCTGCCGGTATTGGTCTTTATAGGGATCTTTTCGCCCTTGAACTGCCCTGAAAGAACGCGCATCGTTTGTCCGGTCCAGGAGTTGGGAGCCCAGTCAACGTCCTTTAAGCTGATGTTGTCGCCGTTGGCGTGGAGCACTTCGCCGAAAGCTGCTTTCCAGCCGCTCTGGTGGACGCCTTCCTCTTCGCCGTCAAGACGGATGCCGGAAGTCGTAAAGTATTTGCTCAAGGCTTTCAGAGTCTTGACGCCGCCTCTTCCTTTCGTACCGACGGTGGACCAGGAATCGGCTGTCCTGACGTTCAAGACTTCGCCCACGTTGGCCAGATGATTGTTTTTTATGTGCGTTAAGCTGTGCTTCCTGAAAGCGCGGCTCTTGGCCTTGTCCGGCGTTCCGCCGAAAGTCGGGTTGGCGACTGAATGCCATACATAGTGGGCCGGGTCGGCTTTTTCAGTTGAGAAGCCGATCTCGTCTTTCGTAAGGCTGCCGTATTCTGTCGTACGGGCGGCGATCTGACCGTATTCGTTCTTCAGCGTAAAGGAGACGAAGCCGCCCTGACGCGGCAGACCTCTGACTCGGATCTGGTCGCCGGCTTCCAGACCGCTGTTCACGGCGTCGCCCACGCCGATATCGATTACGTGGGAAGTGTTGTTGTAAACGTATTTGAACATGCCGTTCGGCGCGTCGTAACCGCCTCTCGGGTGACGCGTGGAGACGAACTCTATGATCTCGCCCTTAAGCTGGTCGCGCTTCCAGTCGGCGCCCGTCACGGTGATGTAGCTGTGGCCGTAGTTGTAGCCTGACACTTTGATAACGTCGTAGAGAATGCCCCAGTCGTCCGCAGGGAGCTCGAAGACCGGGATCTCGTTCTCCTGGTTGTGGCCGTAGTTTCCCGTTCCCTTGCAGTATTCGATGTCGAAGATCTGCTTGTTGGAAGTAAGGTAAAAATATCCGCCCGGAGCGATCATCGGGTTGGGATCGTCAAAATATCCGCCGTAGGCTTTGCTGTAATGCTCGGCGGAACCGATCTTTGCCAAGTCAAACGATTCCACGCCGGTGTTGACGACCACCGACCAGTTCTTCAAAGAAATGGGAGCGGAGCTGATGTTGATCAATTCCACGATGTCTGGTCGGAAGAAGTACAAAGAGTCGCTGCTGTTCACATTCTTGCCCGACTGGTTGGCGCCGGACCTCTTGCACTTGTCAGAGGACGTGAAGTAGAGCGGGAGGAAACCGTTCGCATTGGGTTTCTGAGGCTTGCCGTCCTTGTATTTGTAGCGCAAAAGATAATTGCCGCGTTTGTCCTTGTCTTCCTTTTGGACGGAATGAACGCTGGGAATGCCGTCCATGTCCAGTTCTCTCAGATCAGAACGCTTGAATCCGCACCAGTTGTTCTTGAATGCCTGGTTTGCGCTGTAGATGAGATAGTAGAATTTCTCTTGTTTCGGAGTGTTCGGCCTGGTGTAGAAAGTGCCGGTCACTTCCTTGCGGTCGGTCCAGACCGCGGCGGAAGTGAACCAGGGCGCCCAGATCGCTACCCTGTCATTGGCGGTGTTGGTCTTGACGCCTTCCAGGAAAGCTTCCCCGTTGCCGCTAACCTTGATAGTCACGCTTTTGTTGTTGCCAGCCGAACTGCCGACGATCTCAAAACCTTTTGTAACGGCGCTTCTGGTGCCGGTGACATGGTGGACTATGCAGGTGGAGTTTTTCCACTGGTCCTTGAGCCAGCCGCCTATTTCAGCTTTCATGAAAGTGGCGTAGTCTCCGCCCGTAAACATAGGATTTTCCAGCCTGATCTCGGCCTTGCTCCCCGATGTCTTGACATCCTTGATACGCCAGTAAGTTCGCATGCAGCTGGGCGAATAAGAACATTGGTCGTAGTCCCATTGCCCGGCATAGATGCGGTTGGCGAACATCACGTGGTAGCTGTTCTCGTCCTTCCTGCCGTAGCCCTGGTGGTCCGTTTCCACGATCCAGCTGCCGTCGTGCGCCATGATCTCGTTGAAGCATACCGCCTCGATGCCGTACGTACTTTCGATCGTCGAAAGCACATGGTTCTCGTCGGTGTAGTCCGCCATGTTGACGACGAGTTCACGCAAAGCTGTTGAAGAATTTTCGAAATTGTATTCCAGATTGGCGTTTCGCATCACCCTTCTCAGCTGCTTCATGTCGGAGTTGTTAATGTTCAGCTGGCGGAAAACTTTCCCGGAAGTTTCATCGAAGTAGCTTTCCTGAGAACGCGAAGTAATAGTCGCGTAGTGTTTGATAGCGTTCTCAAGCGAACGACCGACGTTCTGTTTGTTGGGTGCGATAAGCGAAATGACTTCCCTCAGGTTCAGGAAGGCCTTGTCGTCCCAGACCAGATGCTCGGGGTTGTACTCCTCGGGCTCGTCAACGCCTTCGTCCTTTTCGTCAACCAGAAGGTTGGCGTTATTGTCGATCTCGTCCGCAGAGTATTGGGCGGCGTTCAGGTTGTCGTCAACGTTGGCCTGGCCCGGCTTCTGGTCGCGGCCGTAGCGGTACATGAGAATGTTTTTACCCGCTTCCGGAGAGATTGGAAGGCCTGCCTTCCCGTTTTCGCCGGTGAGCATGACTTCAAAAGTCCCGAAGCCTTCGTTCTGTTCTTTTCTGCTGAGCGCCGTAGCCGTATTGACGTTGACCTTGGCAAGCTCGTCCTCGACCATGACGGCATACCGCCCGATTATCCTGTCGTTGGCGTCCCTGACGTAGATCCAGCGCGCCAGGTGAGTCCTGTCTCCGTGCGTCCCGTCCATATCGACGGCGGAATCTCCTTTTTTCGGCATGAAAGTCGTCGCCCAAGCCTCGGAGTAATCATCGTAGGCGGAGGAGTTGTAATAGTCCTCCCTCAAAAGGCCGTAGGCGTGCTGCAGGGCGGACTGGGCGAGCATGTCGGACTGTGTCTGCCCTACCGAGATGGCTCCGGACTGGCTCTCAAGGCCGATGAACGTGGCAAAAGTAGCGGACAGAATAGAAAGGACCGTCAGAACGGTCAGGACCATCAAAAGCGCCACGCCCCTGGGGGCGGAAAGATTTCCGAAAGACTTTTTCATATCACCCAAAAATAAATTGTCAATTATTAAATTTTACAAAATCCGCCGTTTTTATTCAACGAACAGGACCGATCCCAAAAACGCCGAGTCTATTTATGGTAAAATTTCTTCCAGTCCGTCTTAAATCACCACCATCAGGAAAACCAATTTATG
>JAFYIM010000442.1 GCA_017538635.1 bacterium | reverse complement strand
CGTACGGAGTTTTGGAGAGAGTGTTCGGTGACAGCAGTCACTTTGAGCTTTCATATGCTCCGTCAATGAACACGAATCTTTTCGATACGTTTTCCTATGAGGCTAGGGAGGGGAAAGTCTCAGTCAAAGGGGAAAACGATCTTGCCATCGTCCGCGGCTGCTACGAATATCTGAAAGAATATGCCGGCGTCATGGTGACCTGGCAGCAGAGGCATCCTAAGGTAAAGAATTATCCGGACGCGGAATTGACTGTCGGGGGGACACCGCACAAGTTCCGTCATCATTTCAACGTCTGCACCTTCGGCTACACCGCACCGTATTGGAAGTGGGACAGATGGGAGGAAGAGCTGGACTGGCTGGCGCTGCACGGCGTCAATATGCCGCTCGCGATGGTAGGATTCCAGGCGGTGGCCAGGAAGGTCTGGCAGGATCAGGGAGTGAGCGAAGCCGGGCTTAGGGAATACTTCCCGGGGCCGGCCTATCTGCCCTGGTTCATCATGGGCAACCTCTACAAACATAATGGACCGTGCCCGGACAAGTTCATCGACGAGACGAAAGAGCTTCAGGACATGATATTGGCAAGAATGAGGGAATTCGGCATGACGCCTGTGGTTCCCGGATTCGCGGGATTCGTGCCGGAAGAGTATGCTGAAGCGCACGGCAAGACGAATTTTCATCCTAGGGCGCACTGGTGCGCGCTGCCGGGAGAATGCAAATCATGGTGGATCGCGCCGGGAACTGAGACTTTTACAGAGCTGACAAAAGCCTGGATGCAGACTTACACGAACATGTACGGCCCGGTGAAATATTTTCTGGCGGACAGTTTCAACGAGATGGAGATCCCGGTGACTTCGAATCTGATGGAAGACCTTCGCAGGTACGGCAGGGAAAGCTATGCGGCGATCCATAACGCAATCGGTGACGCGGTCTGGGTGATGCAGGGCTGGATGTTCTTCTTCCAGAAAGACACCTGGACAAGGGAGGCCGTGCAGTCGTTTTTGAAGGACGTTCCCGTGGGAGGCATAATCATAATCGACCTTGCCAACGACAATATGCAGGTCTGGAAAGAACATGACGGGTTCTACGGGCACGAATGGCTGAGATGCATAGCGCATACCTTCGGAGGCTTCAACGATCCGCACGCCGAATTGCAGAAGAACTATTCCAAGATGTTCGATCAGGAAGGGGACCCGGACAAGGGGAAACAAGTGGGCGTAGGTTTGACGCCGGAAGCGCTGGACAACAACGAAGTGGTCTTTGAGCTTTTGAGTGATTCCGCCTGGCAGGGGAAGGAAGGGAAACTTTCTGATTGGCTGGCAAAGTATTGCCGCGCGCGCTACGGAGCTTATAATCCTGCTGTCTCAAACGCCTGGGATCATTTTCTGAAGAGCTTCTATAAAGGGAAAGGCGAGCATTACCGCTTCCAAGGTACGCCGCATCTGGCGGCCTGGTACAGGAACAGTTTCGAGGACGAATGGGAGAAAGGCTTGCCTAATCTTTTGTCCTGCTCGAATGAATTTGCCAAGAGCTCTCTTTATATTGACGACTGCGTGGAGTTCACCATGCGGTACGCGATGGTGGCGGCGGACAGGATCATTGCCGAGGCGGCTTTCTCGCATCTCTTCGGTTTGACGAACGAGATAGTCCGTGCGGCGGACAGGCTTGATAATCTGGCCGGCTTTATGGAAAAGCTTGCGGCGACCAGGGAACATTTGCTGCTGTCGCGTTGGGCGGACAGGGCGAGAGAGTGGGGAACTACCGAGGAGGAGAAGAAATACTACGCCAGCGACGCGAAGTACCTCCTGTCGGCCTGGGGCGGATTTTTGAACGGTTACG
>JAFYIM010000441.1 GCA_017538635.1 bacterium | reverse complement strand
GCTCGATGAGCCTCGGAAGAGAGTTGGGCGTAATAGGATCTTTCGGCCTTCTGCCGCGGAAATATCTTCGAGGCTTTTTGAGATCCCTGTAGGCGTCTTCCTTGAAATTTCCGAAGTCGGTGTAGAATCTGTTCTGGGCCTGAAAAGCGAAAGTGAGAGGGACAGGCCTTTTCGTTTCTTCGACAAGCACCATGGGGCGGTTAAGGATCTGCTCCATCCAGTCGCAGAGTTCCCTCGCGTTCGGGACGGTCGCCGAGAGTGCCAGTATCCTGGTCTGCTTCGGCGTGAAGATTATCGCTTCTTCCCAGACGGTGCCGCGCTCCGCGTCGTCGAGGTAATGCACTTCGTCGAAGATGATCCAGGCGACGTCCTCAATGGTGCTGCCTTCGTCAAGCAGAGTGTTGCGGTAGATCTCCGTCGTCATGACGATGATCTGGGCGTCGCGGTTGATGTTCACGTCGCCGGTTAGGATGCCGACGTTCGCTTCGCCGTACTGTCTTACGAATTCGCGGTACTTTTGATTGCTCAGAGCTTTGATGGGCGCGGTGTAAACGACTCTTTGATGGAGCGTGATGGCGTCCGCAATGACATGCTCGGCGATAACGGTCTTGCCGGAGCCGGTGGGGGCGGAGACGAAAATGGAGGCGTTCCCGTCGATAGCCGCAATGGCTTTCTTCTGGAACTCGTCGTAGGGGAAGGGATGGAAGCTTTTCATTTCGCTACTGCCAGGAATTCTCGTATTCCGTTATGTCGAAATAGAAAATGCTTTGGGCGTTTCCTTTCGTCTCGACTGTGACCTCTTCGCAGGTCTTATTTCCCATGTTTCTGACGGAAGTGCTTTTGATCTTCCAGTCTTCGCCTTCCTTGCCGAGTTTTTCGCTGATGAAGTCGCTTTCCGCTTCCATTTTGCCCATTCTAGTGAAGACGCCGGTGATGACGGCGGGGGAGTTAAGGGATGTGCCGTTTCCTTTAACTTCCGGAAGCGGATCTTCCGGAGTGAGGCCGTCTTCGGGATTGGCTTCTTCATAAGCCTCGGGATTCATTGGATCGTAGAGCTCGGCAGTGTCCTGGTCGGGCGTTATGAGATCGGCGGGGGGAACGTTCTCCTTCCAGCAGGAACTCAGCAGAAAGGAAGAGAAAATGAGAAGGAGAAGAACGCTTATGTTAGGCATGCAGATTGTGGGTCTCAAGAAGCTTGCTGATCTTGGCGGAATTGTCAAGGAGCTTCGCTATCGACTCGTTGCGGTTGAAGAGGTCGATATAAAGCGAGACGAGCCTGGAAATAGACACCTGCGTGTACCAGGGGGCCGCTAAAAGCTCCGGTCTGGTGTAGGTCGCGTTCGTTCCGAAGATCCTCGTGATGACGCCGTCCTCGTAAGCCTTCTGGAATTTCTCGACGCCGCTCGTGAAGAGCATGAAAGTGCAGGCGACGTAAATGTTCCTGACGCCGGCTTCCTTCAGTTTGTAGGCGACCTCGATGACCGAGCCGCCGGAAGCGATCATGTCGTCAACGACGATGGCGTCCCTGCCGGCGATGCTTCCGCCTAAGAACTTGTGCTCAAGCACGGGCGCCTTGCCGTCAACCACTCTGGAAAGGTCTCTCAGTTTGTAGAAACCGGTAAGATGCGTGTGAAGCTGTTCCGCGAAGTAACGGCAGCGCGACATGCCGCCGAGGTCGGGGGAGACGACGATAAGGTTGTCGGGGCCTATACGGAAATCGGGGATGGTGTTGACCATCTTTTTGATGATCTGGTAGGCGGCGTGCAGGTTCTCGAAGCCGTGGTAGGGAATGGCGTTGTGAACGTGCGCGTTGTGGGCGTCTATAGTCATGATGTTGTTGACGCCGAGATTCACGAGCTCCTGAAGAGCGATGGCGCAGTCAAGGGATTCTCTTCCGGAGATGCGGTGCTGCCTGCTCTCGTAGAGCATCGGCATAATGACATTGCAGCGGTGTCCCATGCCGCGGGCCGCGGCGACCAGGCGCTTAAGATCCTGGAAGTGTTCGTCCGGGGCCATGGAAACGGTCTCGCCGTTGCGGTTGTACTTCATGCCCCAGTTGCCGATGTCGGTGATGAAGAAGAGGTCGAGGCCCCTGACGGAAAGGTCTATGACGGCTTTGCCTTCGCCGTTCTGGAATCTGGGGTTGTCGGAGGGGATGATGAAAGTGTCTCTCAGAAAACCGGGGAAACTTTCATAGGGGGGATATTCTTCCAGCAGCGCGAGGCGCTCGTTGATAAGTTCCTTGTCGATGGATTCCGCGAGTTCCCGTCCTCCCGGGGTGGCGATTATACCGATTGGGGCTTGGGGGATATGACGATAATCTCTTCCGAACACATGAGAAGTACTCATAAATCACTCGCGGTTTTTAGGGTTTAAGAGGATTGAACACACAACCCATATGATACCTTTTTGCCCTCTTGCTGTCAATTTTGAGGCGTTTTGCCGGTCTCCCTCAGGATAAGCGTGTAAGTTCCAAGCTCATCCGTCCTCAAGACCTTGTAGCCGAAACGCGCATATTTTTCCATAAGTCTCTTGTGCGGATGACCATAGGGATTTGGACCGACCGAAAGGAGCGATATTTCCGGCTTCAGTTTGGCCAAAAACCATTCGCTTCCGGCCGAACTTGAGCCGTGATGGGGGATCTTATAGACGGCTACGGGCGGGAGGCCGCCCTCCAAGCCCCTCAGAAGGTCATATTCGCAGGTTTGGGGCAGATCGCCGGTCCACATAAGGAAGTACCCCTTAAAAGGCGTCAGAAGGACCAGGGAGCGGGAATTGCTGGTGGGGGGAAGGGGGTCATTTGGCGGCCAGAGCGCCAGGGAATTGCCGAATTTGCAGCCTTTTGTAAGGGTAACCCACTTTACGCCTAGCTTTTCCGCCTGAAATCTAAGCTCCCAGCCGTTCGTTTCGGAATGTAGGTACGGCGGGGCGACGATCGTTTTAGTCCTGATCTCGCTGATTATGTCCCTGGCGCCTCCCATATGGTCGTCGTCATAGTGCGAGATGTAGAGGCAGTCGATCTTCTGCAAGCCAAGATTGCGGAGGTAGGGGACGACGACCGTTTCGCCCTTGCTGGAACTGCCCATTGAGCGTCCGCAGTCCATAACAAAGAGCTGGCCCAAGTCGGAGCGCATCACGAAGCAGTCACCCTGGCCGACGTCGAGGGCGGTTATTTTGAGAGCGTCGTCTAAGACGGGCGGCTTGAACGCTCTGAAGCACAAGAACAGCAGCAGGCAGAGGAACGCGTCCCTATATGATCTGATTTGCGTTTTGGCGTGCAGCGCGAAAAAGCCGATGGCGAGATAATAGGCGAGAACGGTCGTTAGGGAGAAGGGAGGAACGTTCAGGGTAAGGTACGGAGAATCTCCGAATGAAGCGACGAGCGGCATGAACCTTTCCCAAACGCAAAGCGCCTGGTCGTAAAAGAGGGAGGAGAGCGATGTCGGCAAAACGTAGAAGACGGCAAGGCGCCAGAGCCCGGCGGAAAGAAGGATAGCGCACAAGGGAATGATGATCATGTTCATCAAAAATCCCAAAGGCGTCACCATATGCAGCATGGCAAGGATAATGGGAAGCGTGAAGATGGTTACGCAGAAAGTTATCTTCAGGCTTTGAACGAAATACTCTTTGATGAAAAGCTTGGCTTTTTTAGAAAAGCTAAGCCCTTCTCTTTTTTCCTCCAGTTTCGCGGCGATAGCGGGCAAAAGAATGAGCAGCGCCGCGGTCGCCGAAAAGGAGAGCAGCGAGGAATAGGAGAAGATCTGTTTCGGCGAGATGATCGCGTAGAGCCAGGCCGCCACCGCAAGGAAGTGCAAAGAGAGCGTCGCCTTGTTGAAGACTCTGCCAAGCACGATCAAAGTCATAAGAATGACCGCCCTGAGAACGGAAGGACGGTCGCCCAAAAAGAGCACATAAAACCAGAGGAAAGGCAGAAGGGGAAGATCTAAAGCGAGCCTGGAAACACCGAAAGCACGAAGCAGCATAAGCCAGACTCCGCTGATAAGCCCGATGTGCAATCCCGAGACAGCGAGGATGTGCGCCACGCCGCTCTTCCTTAAGCCTTTCTTCAGAGAAGAGGGCAGAGTTTCGTCGCTTCCCAAAAGCATCAGCCTCAAAAGCAGGGCGGCGTTGGGATACTTTTCGCTTTGCAGGGCAAAATAAGCCTTTTCATGCAGCCTTCTCATAAGGGAAGTTTTTTCCGCAGCGCTTCTGTCAACGGTTATGTATTTTCCCTTTATCTTTCCTTCGCGATAAATGTTGCGCCTGGCGTAATAGCTCTTCCTGTCGAAGCAGCCGGGAGCGTCCTTGCCTTTAAAAGGACGAAGCTTTACTTTCGCTTCTATCTTTGCGCCGGCTTTCAGGTCTATTTGCTTTGCGGAGTAGAGCGAGAGCAGAAGTTTTTCCTCTCCCGTTTTAACTTCCAGCCTGGAGTAGAATTTTCTACCCTCCTCGCCGCCGTGCCAGAATGCGTCATGCAGCAATTCGCAGCGCAGGATCTTTTCCTCCGTGTTGCTGTTCGCCAGTCTGTCCACCGAGCGGTAGTTCACAAGCCCGCCCACGATCCCTCCCAGATAGATGACCATGCATTGCGTGAACCTGTTTTTTTGCCGCAGGACAAAATAACTTGCAAGAAAAAAGAGGAAGGCCAGGGCAAGAAGCAGCCATAAGGGAATTGGGGAGGAAAGTTCCGACATGAGTATGCCGGAAAGCGTCCCCGTCAGGATGAACAAAAATGGCGTGATCATGGCCCATTGTTGCAAAAGATACCCTCTATGGCAAGCTTTTTGCAAAACCCTACAACTTTTGCTTTGCGTTTGTCAGTTTTTGGCCTTATTTGGTACGAAGCAATATGATATAATCAAGGTATGTACGATATAGAGAAGAACCAACTGGCGGAGATCCGCGACCGCCTTACGCATCTTTTCGCGGGACTTGATCTGGACAACAAGGAGAAGCGCCTTGCCGAGCTTTCCGAACTGACTTCCGCCCAGGATCTCTGGAACGATCCCGAGAAAGCCAGGACGCTCCTTCAGGAACAGGACTCGCTTAAGAGAGTGACTACGGAAGCGCGCTCCCTTGAGAAGCTGATGGTCGAGACGGAAGAATTTCTGCAGCTCGCCGACGCCGAGAAAGACGAGTCCTTGGCCGACGATCTGAAGGCCGAACTTGCGAAGCTGCAGACCGGCTACGACGAGTTCGAGTTCCACCAGACCCTTAACGGCGAGACCGACCACAACAACGCCTACCTTACGATCCATTCCGGCGCCGGCGGCACGGAAGCCTGCGACTGGTGCGCCATGCTGAAACGAATGTACGAGCGCTGGGCCGAGCGCCACGGCTTCAAGTGCAAGATCCAGGACTTCCTCGACGGCGAAGAAGCCGGTTTCAAATCCGTGACGCTGCACATTGCCGGCGAGTACGCCTACGGCTACCTTAAGTCCGAGATCGGCGTGCACCGCCTTGTGCGCATTTCTCCTTTCGACGCCAACCAGAGAAGGCAGACATCGTTCGCCTCCATCGACGTCACTCCGGAAGTGGACGACGACATCGACATCGTGATCGACGAGAAGGATCTTAGGATCGACACCTACCGCTCTTCCGGCGCCGGCGGCCAGCACGTCAACAAGACGGAATCCGCCATCAGGATCACGCACATTCCAAGTGGCATCGTCGTATCCTGCCAGAACGAACGCTCGCAGTTCAAGAACAAAGCCGAGGCGATGAAGATGCTGAAAGCGAAACTCTACCAGCTGGAGATGAACGAACGCCTCTCCAAGCAGAACACCGCCTACGCCAACAAGCAGAAGATCGAATGGGGGAGCCAGATCAGATCCTACGTTCTGCATCCCTACAATATGGTGAAAGATCTGCGCACCGACGTTGAGACCAGCAACACCGGCGCCGTTCTTGACGGTGAGATAGACCTCTTCATCGAAGCATACTTGAGAGCGACAGCCACGCTTTCCTAACAAATATAAATCAAAGGATCGAATATGAAAAAAGTCTTTGCGCTTATTTTATCCTTGGCGATCGCGACTTCGCTCTTCGCCGCCGACGAGCCCGTGCTCAAGACCGACTACTATCCGAACGGCAACCTGCAGTACGCCGGCTACACCGTCGTAAAGGGCGAAGCGGGCCAGATACCCCACGGCTACTGGCAGTACTTCTATCCCAACGGCTTTTTGAAAAGCTGCGGCTACTTCAAGGAAGGATATCGCGCCAAAGTCTGGACCAACTTCTTCAGCAACGGCAAAGTGGAATCCTTCGGTCCCTATGACGAAGGAAAGCAGGACGGCCGCTGGCGCTTCTTTTATCCCGCCGGCGTCAAGAAGGCGGAAGGCAAATTCAGTGACGGCCTCGCCAAAGGCACCTGGACTTACTGGCACACCAACGGCGTCCTGGAAACGGAAGGCGATTTCAAGGAAGGCAAACGCGTAGGCAAAAGAGCCTACTATGACGCGAAAGGCAACAAGCTTTGGTACGGCCGCTTCAAAGACGACGAGAAAGACGGCGAGTGGCGCCTCGACGAAAAAGGCAAGACGACGATTGCGACCTACAAGGCGGGCGTCCTGCTCGGCCAGAGAGAAGAGACCTACTACGACGAGGACCGCGACGACATCAAGACCAAGACGGAATTCGAAGTGGTGCACGGCAAAATGACAGGATCTCAGATCGTGTCCGCTTACGACGAAGACGAGCGCATGACTTCCCAGGGCCTTTTGTTCAACAACACTCCCTACGGCGTCTGGCGCTTCTATGATGAAAGCGGCAAGATGACTCAGCAGGAGAACGGAGCCGTTCCCGAAGCGCTTAAGGAGCGCCGCAGGGCCATCGAGGAAGAATATCAGATGAAGATCCAGCAGAAAGCCAAGGAAGAAGCCCTGAAAGCCCAGGGCATCGATCCCAAGCAGCAGCAACAGCAGGCTCAGTTCTACAACTCCGACGAACCGTTCGAATACGGCCCCAGAAAATTCCAGGTCGTCATGCAGGCGCCCAGTCAGCTCGACATGAACGTTACGACCGACTCCGGCCGCAGCATAGACCTTACCGAAAATCACTACGACGTTGTGAAGGAGAACCCGGGCAGCTTTGAATCCTTGAAGCAGCAGGCCCTGCGCGCGCAGGCCGCCCAGATGGTCGAGAACGCGGGAGAAGAAGAATGAACTGGAAAGCGGAACTGGAAAAATTCTTCAAGGAACATGAAGAGGAAGGAATAGCGCTCTTAAAAGAACTCGTTTCCAAGAACACCGTAAACCCTCCCGGCAACGAATACCTTGTGGCCGACGTTCTGAAGAAATATTTCGACGAACTGAATATTCCTTACGAAACGTTTGAGAAAACTCCCAAGCGCACCAACCTCATCGCGAAAGTAGGGGAGGGACATCCTGTTCTTTTCGTTCCCTGCCACGCCGACGTTGTCCCTGTCAACCCCGACTGGGATCACGATCCCTTCACCGTCAAGATAGAGGGAGACACTGCTTACGGAAGAGGCGTGGGCGACGACAAGGGACCGATGGTCTCCGCTTTTCTGCTCGCCAAATTCTTGAAGCAGAACGAAGGCAAATTCAAAGGCACTTTCCTTTTCGCCTCCGTCGCTGATGAGGAAGTCGGTTCCACCGACGGCTTGGTCTGGCTGACTGAAACGGGAAAGATAAAAGCCGATTACGCCGTCGTGCCCGATACAGGCTCCGGCATTTATAAACTCTCCTACGGCGAGAAGGGACTCCTCAGATTCCAATACACTTTCCACGGCAAAGCCGGACACGCCGCCTATCCCGATCACGGCGTCAACTCCATCTGGCCCGCCGTCGCTTTCCTCAACGCCGTGAGGGAAAGCTACTCTGAAAAGATCGGCTTCCTCAAGGAAAAAGACCAGCCCAACTTCAGCCCCACGACCTTCACTGTTTCAGGCCTTGAAGCCGGCAGCGCCTACAACATCATTCCGAAGGAAACGAAAGTCAGGATGGACATCCGCTACACTCCGCAAAGGAATCTTCAAGAGATCAAGGAGTGGACCGACAGTCTTGCCAAAGCAGCCTGCGAAAAATATCCCGGCACTTCGTACTCCGTTGAGATGCCGGACCACATGACAGCTTTCGAGATCGATCCGGAAGGCAGGCTTTGCAAAGCCGCCATGAAAGCCACGAAGAAATTGACCGGCAAGGACGCCGTGCTCTTCGGCATGAACGGCACGACCGTCTGCAAGCAGCTTCTCGCCGCCGGCATTCCCTCCCTCGGCTACAGCCAGGACGACGACGGCTCCGCGCACCAGACCGGCGAGCACATCAAGCTAAGCGAGATCCCGCTCTTCGGAACCGCGCTCGGTCTTCTTTTCTTCGACCTCGCTGAATGAATTAAAACGAGCGAATAAAAAAAGCGCCTCCTCTTGCGAGGGGGCGCTTTTTTTATTGCAAGAAGTTTTTAATTACTTCTTGGCGGCCGGCTTCTTGGCAGCGGGCTTTTTGGCCGGGGCCTTTTTGGCAGCGGGCGTCTTAGCAGCGGGCTTCTTGGCCGGAGCGGCTTTCTTGGCAGGGGCCTTCTTGGCCGGGGCTGTC
>JAFYIM010000440.1 GCA_017538635.1 bacterium | reverse complement strand
TCGCTGAACCCGAACTGCAGTGCAACGACGGCTCCTGCGGTGCTACGCAGGTCGCTGTTAACTACAAGTGCGTCGAAAAACCGCAGTGCAAACCCTATGCGCTCAACGTCGTTTCTTGTGGCACTTGCGCCAAGCCCGCTTGCGTCCCTTGCTGCAGCCCCTGCGGCGGTTACGTCTTCGTGAATTGCTGCCAGCCCTGCTGCCCCGAACCCTGCGAAAAGACCACTGACAACGTTTGGGTGAAGATCAACAAAGCTTGGGCCCGCGGCTTCGACAACATGATCGCCAGCCCCGCTGAAGTGACCGAAGAAGCTGTCATGGGCAGCGCTGCTGTTCCGATCTTCGGTTTCGTTTTTGGCGCTGCTGAAGGCGTCTTCATCGGCACTGCCCGCTTCCTCTGCGGTCTGTCCGATTGCCTGCTCTTCGGCCTTGCCGAGGATGGCTTCTACAATGCCGTCAGCCTGACCCCGGTTTGGGAAGAAGACTGCTGGCCGAAGCTCCCCTCCATCTGGGAAGAAAGCGAAGAGTGCGAATGCCCTCAGAAGTAATTTTGAGTCATTCCAAATAAAAAATACCCGCGGTAACCCGCGGGTATTTTTTTATGTTTTGCTATAATAATTAAGGTTTATTTATCTTCGCATTATATATAAGGAAGGAAAAAGCTCATGAGTAAGAAACGCAAGATCCTCGTTACAAGCGCTCTGCCTTACAGCAACGGCCCCATCCATATCGGGCACATAGCCGGGGCGTATCTGCCGGCCGACATTTTTGTTCGCTACCACCGCCTTAAAGGCGACGATGTTGTCTTCATCTGCGGCGCCGACGAGCATGGCGTTCCTATTACCATCGCGGCCAGAAAGCGCGGCATAACTCCGCAGCAGCTCGTGGACGAGTATTACGTTTTGAACAGGGACAGTTTCGCGGGTCTTGGCATCAAGTTTGACAATTTCTCCCGCACTTCGCTTCCCATACATCATGCCACTAGCCAGGAATTCTTCCTTAAGATGCACCGCGACGGAAAGCTGGTCTCCAAGGAAAGCAAGCAGTTCTACGACGAGGAACACAAGATGTTCCTGGCCGACCGCTACGTTCAGGGCACCTGCCCGCACTGCGGCAACACCAACGCCAGGGGCGACCAGTGCGAGAAGTGCGGAAGCTGGCTGGATCCCATGAGCCTTATCAACCCGAGAAGCGTGATTTCCGGAACCGTGCCGGTAGTCAAATCAACGACGCACTGGTATCTTCCCATGGCGCGTTTCCAGAAAGAGCTTGAGGACTGGCTGGCCACGAAGAAAGACTGGAAGGACAACGTCATGAACTACTGCGGCGGCTGGTTCAAGGAAGGACTGGAGGACCGCGCCATTACGAGAGACCTTGAGTGGGGCATTCCCGTTCCGCTGCCGGACAGCGAAGGAAAAGTTCTGTACGTCTGGTTCGACGCGCCCATCGGCTACATCTCCGCCACCAAGGAATGGGCGGAGAAGATAGGGGAGCCCGAGCGCTGGAAAGACTATTGGAAGAATCCTGAATGCGAGCTCATACACTTCATTGGAAAAGACAACATCGTTTTCCACGCCATTTTCTTCCCGGCTGTCCTGATGGCTCAGGAAGGATATAATCTGCCAAGCCAGATTCCCGCAAACGAGTTTTTGAATCTTGAGGGCAGGAAACTCAGTACCAGCCGCGATTACGCCGTCTGGGTGCCGGATTATCTGAAGAGTTTCGCCCCCGACATCCTGCGCTATACCCTGGCTGCCAACCTGCCGGAAAACAAGGACGCGGATTTCTCCTGGAAGATGCTGCAGCGCTGCAACAATGACGAGCTGGCGAACATTCTTGGCAACTTCATCAACCGCACCGTTACGTTCCTTAACAAGTATTTCGAAGGGAAAGTTCCCGATGACGTTATACTCAAGCCGGAAGACAAAGCTGTTCTCGACGAGATGCGTTTGGGGCTTAAGGAAACGGGCGATCTTATCGACCATTACAAGAATCGTCAGGCTGTCAACAGGGCTATGGATATGGCGAGGGCGGCTAACCGCTACTACGACGCCATGGAACCCTGGAAGATTAGGAAAGAGAATATGGCGCGCTGCGGCGCCGTCATGTACACCTGCGTGAGGATAATCAGAGCACTAAATACGGTCTTCCATCCCTTCGTGCCTTTCTTTGCGGATTCTCTCTACGACATGATGAATTTTCCCGGCAAGCTGGATGATACCGAATGGGACGACGCTTGGAAAGAAGAGGTTGCCGGCACCGTGATAAAGGAGCCCAGGATCCTCTTCTCAAAACTGGAAGACAAGGACATCGAGCCTGAACTCCAGCGCTTGGCCAAAGCTGTCGAGCGTATGGAAAGGGAAGAGGCGGAAGAGAAGAAGAATGCTGACGATTATGCGAAAGCCGCTTCGGAAAAAGCTGCCTCTGCTCCTGCCGCTCCGGAAGGAGTGATAACCATAGAAGAACTTGAAAAAGTCAAGCTGAAAGTCGGAAAGATCCTGGAAGCGGAAGCCGTTCCCAAATCCGACAAACTTCTGAAGATGAAAGTTGATCTGGGAAGCGAAGTTCGCCAGATCCTGGCCGGCATAGCTCTCTACTACAAGCCAGAGGAAGTCGTGGGCAAGAACGTCGTCGTGGTCTGCAATCTGCCGTACCGCAAATTAAGGGGCCTGGAGTCCCAGGGCATGCTCCTTTGCGCCTGCACAGATGACAAAGTTACGCTTCTGACGACCGACAGCGCGGAAATCGAGCCCGGAACCTCAATCCAGTGAATGTTATGAAAAAAGTTTTCCTTACATTGGCCGTTTTGCTTGCCGCTTGTATTAGCGGATGCAAAGTGGGCGCCGGCTGCGCCCTGCCTTTCGCCGCGATAGGCGACACGCTCGTCGCTCCTCTGAACGGCTTCAAGTGGTGCTCCGACGAGCTCATCGAGCTTGGCGACGAACATCAGATGAAAGTTTATGAAGAGACGAGGAACACGACCTACGGCGACCTCGCTGCCTACACTGCCTGGGTCTATTATCTGCCCGGATACATCATCTGGCCCTTCGGCGCTCTGGCGCCAAGCGAACTCTATCCTATGACGAAGAGCTGCCTGGCGGTCCTGAATGACGAGAACGACACCTCAAAGAAAGAGGAAACAGCCAACGCCCGCTACGAAGAGAGAAAGAAACTGGACGAACTTTACAGGGGCGAGGAAGATTCTTTCCAGGAATGGTGACATGGCGAAGATGACGAGGTTCGGAGTTTCCCTCGAGGAGGGGCTCCTCAAGAAGTTTGACGCGAAGATAGAAGCGATAGGCTACCGCAACCGCTCAGCCGCTTTAAGAGACCTCGTTCGCCATTTCTTGAAGGAAGGGGCCGAAATTAACAGCCAAGGCGAGATCTTCGCTGTTGTCATGATCGTCATGAAGATCTCCGGAGAGGAGATGAAGGCTTTTTCCGATCTGAAGCGCTCCCTGGGGCCGCTTGTCAAAAGTTCCCAGGTGCAGTTCGGGAACAAGGATTATTTCCTGGACGTTTGCGTATTGTCTGGAGAGCAGCCAGAGCTTAAGGAAGCAGCTGAACGTTTGATGGGATCGAAGGGAATACTTTCCAGCAGCGTTCAGTATTACGACATGCTGCCGCCCTGCCATTCTTAAAGCGGCAGGATCTTTTCTTTGGCCTTTTTCACCTCGGTCTTTACGACGTTGGTGACTATGACTTCCTTTATTTCGCGACGCAGGGCCTGGCAAATATCCAGCTTTTCTCCCTGCGCGGTCAATAGCTTGTTCGTGACTACGTAGGGGATGTTGTTCGTGACCATAACGGGCGCAATGTTTGTCACGGCTATCATGGGAGGAGGCTTCACATAGTGTTTTTTCACGAAGTCTTTCATGTAGTCGGGATCGAAAGTTGTCGTTCCGAAGATGCTGTTTTTCTGGGCTTTCTGGAGCAGGAAAAGGTTCCTGGTGCCGTTGAGCCGGTTCTGGGAAATGGAAGTCGGAAGATATGTCATCTTGTCGAAAGTTAACCTTACGGAAAGGAAGAGGTCCCTGGCCAGGGCGCTCTCGGGAGTAAGGTCAAGCGCTATTTCCTTGGCGTTTTCCTCGGCGATAGTTATGCTGTAATTTTCCAGCAGGTATTTTATCGTCATGAAACCCGCGAAGACGACTTCCATCTTGCTGTTGTTCACGACGAGCGTCTTGTAGCTTTTTTTGCCCTGCTCCATGGTGAAGAGCTGGGCGCCGTCCAGAATGGTGACTGCGGCTTTGGGAGCGTAGTATTCGAAACGCATCCTGAAGTAAAGCCTTTCCTCGTCCGCTTCCTCCTTGCTGTAGCGTTCTCTTTCGAGATAAAAGCGCCCGTAAGTTTCTTCGCCAGGCTCGTCATACTTGTCATACTCGCACTGCTTGAAATAAGCGCAGTAGGTGCGGGTGTGCCTTGCGGAATAATCTATGGCGGAGATAACTTCGTCAAGGTGTTTTTTCGCCTCGTCCGTCTCCTTTTCTCCAGACGCCCCCGTTAGGAAAAGCAAGGCGAGGGGAAGCCAAAAGAACTTACTTAGCCTTTTTAAAATACGAGGCATCAAAGTAATTGGTGGGAAGGCTGACGTTAAAGGCGGGGGAGGAGAAGAAGAGCGTAATGTCCTGACCGTTCAGTTTCACTTGGCGGAGTCTTTCCGGCAACCCTGTCTTTTTGGAGAAATCAATTTCCGCCTCGGAGAAGAATTCCTTTGCGAAAACGCTCTTGGGAGTAAGCTTGAAAGAGATTTTTTCACCTTCCGTTTTGTTGAAGGCTATCTCGTAATGCTTTTTCAAGGCGGACGGCGAGACGAAGGTGGAAAAGACCATGTCAGCTCTGTTTGGATCCCT
>JAFYIM010000439.1 GCA_017538635.1 bacterium | reverse complement strand
TGCGTTTCCTTCGAAGAAGGCGTCAACGATCCGGCCTTCCGGGAGGTTGGCGGCCACATCCTTTGCGCCACGAAGATCTATTACGCCAATATCGGCTGGTGCACTGCGGCGAGCATGGAAAACGACGATCTTAGGAACGCCGTCACGGTTTTAATCGGCGACACAGCTGGCGACAACACCGGCGCAACGGTGGAATTGGGCGAGAACGCCTTGCACAAGGCTTCCGTCTGGTACAAGTTCGTTCCTCCGGAAGACGGCGTTTACAGGATCGACGATCTGGGCTCGTATGAAGTTTCCGGCTTTGACGCCATGCTCTCAATCTACACTGTGGAAAGGCATGAAGTAATATTCCCTAACCTCTTGGCAGTGGTGGAAAGTCTGGACAGCGATCGGGACGAATGCTACGACCTTGAAGCTCTGTCCGGGACAGCCTACTATATTTGCTGGGATGGGAACGAAGGATCTCAGGGCGCTTTCACCATGCACATAACCAAGAGGAACTCCGGAGACTGGTTCATAGCTCCGGGCGCAAAGGGAAGCGGAAAGAGCGCTGACGATCCATCCGGCGATCTTGTCAAAGCAATGGAAGAAATTGTTTCCGGCCAGACTATCCATCTGGCACCGGGGGACTATTCCCTGGCCCGGTACAACAACCAGTACGATATCTGGGGAAACGGCATGACGGCGCTCTGCTTTAAGACGGACAACGTCACTCTTAAGGGCGCGGGCCCGGACAAGACCGTCATAATAATTCCCGAAGGCTACGTGGGCGTGCGTATGGAAAGGGACGGCGCGGCATTAGAGGATCTTTTGATCATGCAGGGCGGCAGGCCGCTTTCCAATTACCGTTACAACTGGCATATGCAAGGCGCCCTTTGCGCCTGTAACAAAAGCAATATGAGCGTCCGGAACGTAGCCATATACAGTCTGCAGGGAACGGACGAACCTTACACCAGGCCCTTCTCGATCTACAGTGTTACGGACTTTTCGGCGCGGAACGTCTGCGTTCTGGCGCCCAACTGTGCCAGCCCTGTTTTTCTCGACCAGGTCAGCGACTGCACGCTCGACAAAATTACCGTTGCCTGCGCCGGCGCGGAAGGCTGGCCGGCGGTTTACGTCGGAAATTGGCCCTGGGGCGCCAGTACTGGGCTTTCCTTCACCAGCGTTCTCATAGCGGACGCTCATATGCCCTTTAAGGTGGAAGCGGAGAACGAGGTCGTGATCGAGGACTCCCTCTATTACGGCTGTGAGGCTGAAAGCGTGTTCGATCAACCGGCGGACGTTGCGGAAACAAACTGCCTGTACTATGCGTACGGCACCGAAGACCCGGATTTCCAGGAGATCGACGGATACATGCTCACCCCGACCAACCCGATTTATGATTACGTGGGCTGGCGCGCGCTTCCCGAACCTGCCGTGATAGCGCTGCTCGCCCTCGCCACCCTCCTCCTCCGCAGGAAGTAAGCCCATACGCTTGTTGGTCGCTCGCAAAAGGCATGTGCCCTTGGCAAACAAGCTT
>JAFYIM010000438.1 GCA_017538635.1 bacterium | reverse complement strand
GCGGCAAGCTCGAGGAGCTTGCTAGCATCTGAGGGAGCGTTTTGGTATAATATCTTCAAATAACACTTGAAAATTATGGCATACGAGATCAATTTAAGTTCCAAGACGGCCGT
Source organism: bacterium (assembly GCA_017538635.1). The sequence goes on along the minus strand of JAFYIM010000438.1, from coordinate 4,667 downwards.
TATAACCGGCGCGGGCCGCGGCATAGGGGCTGCTATCGCCCTTAAGCTGGCTTCTGCCGGCGCCAACATCGCCGTTGTGGAATTGAAAGAAGAGTTTACAGTTGAGACCGTTGCGGCTGTAAGGGCTCTAGGCGTGAAAGCCGAAGGCTACGCCGGCGACGTTTCAAATTTGGCTGAAATGCAGTCCCTTATGGAGAAGATCCAGGCCGACTTCGGCTCTTTGGACATTCTCGTCAACAACGCTGGCATCACTAAAGACACGCTCCTCATAAGGATGGGCGAAGACGAGTGGGACGCTGTTTTGAGAGTCAATCTGAAAGGCGCCTTCAACTGCACGAAAGCCGTCGCCCGCATCATGATGAAGCAGAGAAGCGGCCGTATCGTCAATATGGCCTCTATCGTCGGACTTATCGGCAACGCCGGCCAGGCGAACTACTCCGCCAGCAAAGGCGGCCTTATCGCCCTGACGAAGACTACGGCCAAGGAGCTGGCCAGCCGCGGCATAACCGCCAACGCCATCGCGCCCGGCTTCATCAAGACCAAAATGACGGAAGTCTTATCCGACGAAGTCAAAGCCAAAATGCTCGAACTGGTCGCTCTGAAACAGTTCGGCGAACCCAACGACATAGCAAATACCGCACTCTTCCTCTGTTCCGATCTGTCCTCTTACATCACCGGGCAGGTCATCGTTGTGGACGGCGGAATGGTAATGTAATTTTTTAAAATCAATATATTTTTTCATACCTACAAAGGAGAAAAACATGGCTACAACGTTTGAAAAAGTCAAGGACATCATCGTGAAACAGCTCGGCGTCAAGCCGGAGGAAGTCACGGAAGACGCCAACTTCACAGACGATCTGGGCGCTGACAGCCTGGACCTCGTGGAAGTCGTCATGGCTCTCGAAGAAGAATTCGAAGCTCCTGTCCCCGACGAAGAGGCCGAAAAGATCAAAACCGTCGGTGACGCCGTTCGTTTCATCGACGCCAAACTGGCCGAAAAACAGCAGCAGTAAACGCTATTTTTCCAAGGGGAGTTCAGTCGAACTCCCCTTTTTTTGTCTTTTAATAATGGAGAGAGTATGGATACCACGCGCCGCGTAGTTGTAACTGGTATGGGTGTTGTTTCCCCCCTGGGAAACAAAGTTTCTGATTTCTGGGCAAATTTGGCCGCTGGCAAAAGCGGTATCACTAAGCTTTCCATTATCGATCCTGAACCTTATCCCTCGAAGATCGCCGGCCAGGTGCTGGATTTCGATCCGACCGAGTATATCGACGCCAAAGAAGCGAGACGCATGGACCGCGTCGCGCAGTTCGCCGTCTCCGCGGCCAGCCAGGCCGTAGCCGACAGCGCCATCGTTCCCGAAAACGAAGATCCTTCCAAGTTCGGCGTCATCATCGGTTCCGGCATCGGCGGCATGAAAACTTTCGAAGACCAGTACCGCACGCTTCTTGATAAGGGCGCCAGGTACGTCTCCCCCTTCTTCATTCCCATGCTGATCAGCGATATCGCTTCCGGTATCGTTTCCATACGCTACAACGCCCAAGGGCCTAACTACAGCGTCTCCTCCGCCTGCGCCACAGCCAGCCACGCCATCGGAAACGCTTTCAGGGCGATCATGTTCGGTGACGCCGATGTTATGGTAACTGGCGGCGCGGAAGCCGGCATCGTCTCCATGGGCCTAGCGGGCTTCTGCTCCATGAAAGCTCTTTGCACCGGCTTCAACGACGAGCCCGAAAAAGGCAGCCGTCCCTTCGATAAAAAGCGCTGCGGCTTTGTCATCGCGGAAGGCTCCGGCGTGGTCGTCCTGGAGGAACTGCAGCATGCCATTAAGCGCGGCGCCAAGATCTACGGCGAGATAAAAGCCGTCGGCATGTCCGCGGACGCTTATCATATGGTCGCTCCTCATCCGGAAGGCCGGGGCGCCGAAATAGCCATGAGAAAGGCCCTCGAGCAGGGCGGCGTCAAAGTTAGCGAGATCGATTACATCAACGCCCACGGCACTTCCACTCACTTAGGCGACATCTCGGAAGTCATGGCGGTCAAGCGCCTCTTCGGCGAAGACACGAAAGTCATGCTCTGCTCAACGAAATCCATGACGGGACACACCCTGGGCGCGGCGGGCGCCATCGAACTCATCGCGACGCTTCTGGCCATGAACAATAGCCTTGTTCCTCCGACCATCAACCAGGAGGAGCCAGATCCGGAATGCCTCGTGGACTGCGTGCCGAACGTCGCCAGAAAAGCCGAAATAAAATACGCTCTCAGCAATTCCTTCGGATTCGGCGGCCACAACGCTTCCGTTTTGGCGGCCCGTTATCCCCTGGACTGATATAGTTTCCCCTTTCTTATCCAAAAGCCACCTCTTTAGGCCTTATGCGCGTTCTAAAAGCCATTCTGGTCATCGTTCCCCTTTTGCTGCTCGGCGCCATTTTAGCCGTGGGCGTCCTTGACAACCTGGCCGTCAAGGAAAGGTTGACTTCCTACTCCGCAAAGAAAGGCATGCCTCTGGAAGTTGGCAAACTTGACCTTTCCCTGCCGAAAGCCGAGGCGGTCTTCGAAATGGTCAGAGCGGTCGATCCGGTCATGGGCTTCACCGCCTCAGTGGAAAGAGTGGTGCTGACTTTGGACGAAAGCGAATTGGCAAAAGGAAGACGCAGCGTTTTCCTTTCCGCTACGAACGCTACGATCATGGCGCCCTGCGATTTTATCGGCGCGATCTCCGGAAAATCCGCGGTCATGCCCTTAAGCGAAAGCGGCTCGCTTCTCAATTATTCCGCCGAGAAAGTGGAATTGGGAAAACTCCCCTACCTTCTTTCGCAAAAAGAGAAAAGCAAGGATCCCCTTTACATAAAAAGAGCCCGCATAGAAGGCGGCAGCGTCTTTTTCCAAGGACGCACAAAGCCTTTTGTCTGGGACATCGTCGAATTGGACGGCCAGGACCTGGCCGTGCCGCCTGAAAAAGCCGAGAATCCGCAATCCTCTTGGCTCATAAAACTCAGGGAGAATCCCGCGACTGTTTTTCAGGGTTTTCTTACTACCGAAAACAACGTCAAAACTTTGAAATTTGCCCTGAACGACCTGCCCGCGGAAATATTGGGCGACCTTGTGCCCGAGGATTACGGCAACTGGGTCTGCGAAAAAGGCCTTCTGTCCGCAGAGGGAGAACTGCATTTCCAAGGCAAAGAACTTCTCCCCGGAACGATCAAACTGAAGATGCGCGGACTGGACCTGAGATCATCCGAATTAAAAAACAAAAAGGTCTCCATCCCCGCGGTCTCTTTGGAAAACGCCAACCTTGACCTGGAAGTGACGGTTGACAACGATCCCCCTTATTTCCATCTCACGGAAGCCTGGGAGAACCAGAAAACAAAAGTTGAGAGCGGCCGCTTCCAGATGACGCTGGATCTGAAATTCTAGGCCCTTTTTCTCAGGAAGAAAAGAAGAGACAAGACTAGCGGCGAAATTCCCGTGTCCGGAAGAGAAAGATCGTCAAGGTTTATCGTGATCGTGCAAACGGGATAAGCGAAATCTTTGTAGTCTTCCCAAGAAAGTTTTTTGGCAAAACCGTTTTCGTCCAGAATAAATCCAGGTTTCAGCTGCGCTCCTTCCACTTTCTCTATGGCCACACCGTCCGGCGTATAGACCGGGCTGCCGTCCGGCATGATCTCCTGGTAATAAATGTCCGGGTCGCCGTTGCGGTAATCTTCCCAGACAGCCGCCATTCCCCCGTCCGCTAATCTGGCCAAACTGACGTTGAGCTGATTTTTCGGGGCGCAGGACAAAACGCCTGGGAGCGGCCAAAGAAAAGAACCGTCTTTGTCTATCCGCATGCACCAGATATTGACGTTGTTCGTGCCAGCGCTGGCGCTCTCCCAAGCCGCAAGAAGCGTTCCGTCGGAAAAGTCAAGCAGTTTGGGGTGGCGCTGCACACCCTTGAAATCGTTCAGCGTGATTGTCCAAAGTTCATTGGAATTCGCGTCGCTTTTCAATAACTTCACCAACCCGTCCGTCTCGTCAAGATGCACTTCATCCCAGATCTGGTAGAAGCCGTTGCTGCCGTCTATCGGCAATATCTGGTAGGTGTCAACGATATAGCCGTCCTCGGGGAAAGACTGGACCGGGAGTTCCGAGAACTTGTCATCCTCTATGCCCAAGCCCTTAAGAGCGCGCCGGGACAGGCGCGCGTCTTTCTGTCCTGCGGAAAACGCGGACATCGCTAAGATTAAAACCAACAGACTGACGACAAATCTCATGCTTATATTTTAGCAAATAACCTTGAGTGGCGTCGCAAAGTTGTCGTACGCCCCCGGCTCACAATTACGCGCGCATGGCCTTGATTTGCATCCTCCATGAGTTCGCCTTGGGGCATACGACACACTTTGCTCCGCCACTAAGGAGCGGAGAGCGGCAACTTCAATCGCCGAGTTTTTCCCAATCGCAGATAGCAGAAGGAAGCAGGCCGTTTTTCGGCTCGGCTTTCAATATTTCGCCATTGGCGCGAAGAAGATATACCGGTTTCTTCGCCTTCCCTTTACTCACGCCTTTTTCCGAGAGCAAAGGATCCTCGCTGTCAGGCAGCGCGTTGGCATTGTATGACCAAAGATTGGTTTTTATTTCTTCTTCCCCGGCGTAACCCATAGTGGTAAGCAAAAGAAGATCAGAAGCG
>JAFYIM010000437.1 GCA_017538635.1 bacterium | reverse complement strand
GAGAAGCTGAAATGGAAGAGGGGATTCTCCGCGCCGCAGAAGGAATGGAACATTATGAAAGTGCTCTTCAAGGAAGGCATAAGCGTTCCGGAGCCGATAGCGATAGGATATTCGGAAGAAAACGGCAAGATAAAAGTCTGGCTTGTTTCCCGCTTCATTCCCGGCTGCGTCACTTACGACGAGATGCGTCCTGACTGGAAGGCGCCAGGCGCTAAAGAGCAGGTCGTAAAACTGGCTGAGCTTATTTCCGGCATGCACGCCGCTTTCGTCGTCCACCGCGATCTTCACGCCGGGAACCTTCTCTGGCAGGCAAACGAGAAGAAATGGTACCTTACGGATTTCCAGCACGCCAGACGAGGCTTCTGCACGAGGGTGCAGCTTGAGGAGGACCTTACGCAGCTGCAGCACTGCCTCGGCAAGAAAGTTCCGATGAGGACGCGCGTGGAATTCCTGAAAGCCTACATTTGGAATTTCGCCGTCATCACCGAGACAACGGAAACGCACAGCCGCCGCGACTACCACAGCGTCTGGCACGAAGTGGCGGAGAACCTGAGGGGCTACGACCTTTCCCAGGCCAAACACAGGAGCCGCCGCGCTTTCAAGAGCAACCGCGATTTCGCGCCTCTGAAAGTTTGGAACGGCGGAACGGGCTTCATGCGCAAAGGCGAATCCAGACTTCTTGTGGATGACGTCTGCGCCCTGCTTGAGAAGCGCGACTGGCAGAACGAAAAACTAATTACACGCTTCGAGAGGAAGGGAAATTCCTGCTTTGCCATCTACGATCATCCCCAGGGCAAAGTCGCCATCGAATATGAACAGACGAAGCTTTCGCTTTTTGAAAAGCTCTTCCCCGCGAGACGCAATGACAGGCGCATATGGCGCGCGGCGGCAAGGCTTGCCCTCCTGCACATACCCTGCGAGAGATCGCTCCTTATAGGGCGTTCAGCGCGTTCTTTCGCCTACGTCTATCTTGTCAAGGGCGTCTTCAATTTCCGGGAGGCTTTCCAGATGGCGCAGGATGACCAGAACAAAAAGGAACGTCTGCTAGTTAAGCTTGCCAAGCTTGCGGCCCGCATGCACAACTGCGGGATCGTCCACGGCAATTTCTCCTGCGAACAGCTTGCCGTGGCGGAAGACGGATCAATTTACATCAGGAATTTCAAGAAGACGAGCTTCTCTTCCAACTGCTCCTGGTTCGGAAGAGTGGATGATCTGGCGAAGCTTCTGGCTTCCTCAGGCTCCTCGCTCTCGTATTGCGAGCAGAGGCTGTTCTTGCGAACTTACCTTGGCAACCTCGTGGAAGACATCGACGCCAGGCTTCTTATTACCGACGTCGCCTATAAGGCGGCCATTATTCTGAGCGAAGAAAATGAAAGATGACGAACTGCTCAATACTAAGCTCACGGGCGAGCCTCCCTGGAAGCTTATAAAGAGGACGCCGCTCGTCGAGTGTCCCTGGCTCTCCCATTACGCCGACCAGATAATCTGCTCCGATAAAAAGGAGATCGAATTCCACGCCATCGAATACCCGATGCCGGTCGTGGGCGTCCTGCTCCTGGACGACCAGAACAGGGTACTTTTGACCAAACAATACCGCTATATGGTGAAAAGCTTTGATTGGGAGCTTCCGGCCGGCAACGCCGATCCCAAGGAAGACCTGGAGGCGGCCTGCCGAAGGGAAACCCTGGAAGAGACCGGATATGCAATGAAGGAGTGCAAACTAATTAAGACCTTCTATCCCCAGATCGGCCGCAGCAACCACTGCTTCAATCTTTTCATCGGAAAAGGCCCTAAATTAGTCAGCGACGATTACGACAGGGGAGAGACCTTTGGCCTAAAATGGTTCACTATGGAAGAAGCCAAAGCGCTCACCGAAAGCGACAACTGCCGCGACGGCTTCTGCCTTCTGGCCCT